>JAVEEE010000361.1 GCA_030840615.1 Frankiaceae bacterium
GTCATCTACGGCCGCTACTTCGACCTGCCGCGGCGGGAGTCGCGACGCCGGGCGATCGAGCTGCTGGAGTTCGTGCAGCTGAGCGACCGGTCCGGCAGCCGCGTGGAGGAACTCTCCGGCGGCATGAAGCGACGGCTGACGATCGCTCGCGCACTGATCAACGAGCCGGACGTCCTGCTGCTCGACGAGCCGACCACGGGGCTCGACCCGCAGGCGCGCCACGTCGTCTGGGACCGGCTCTACCGGTTGAAGCAACGCGGCGTCACCCTCGTCCTGACGACGCACTACATGGACGAGGCCGAGCAGCTGTGCGACCGGCTCGTCGTCATGGACCAGGCACGGATCGTCGCGGAGGGCTCACCGCGCGAGCTGATCGGCCAGTGGTCCACCCCCGAGGTGCTCGAGCTGCGCTTTGCCATCGGCGTAGCGGAGACCCTCGACGGTCAGATCTCGGACCTGGCGCCCGGACTGGCCGAGCGGGTCGAAGTGTTGCCGGACCGGATCCTGCTCTACACCCGCGACGGTGAGGGTGCCGCCGAAGAGGTCTACCGGCGGGGGCTGCGCCCGGTGTCGACGCTCATCCGGCGCAGCACGCTCGAAGACGTCTTCCTCCGGCTCACCGGCCGCTCCCTGGTGGAGACATGACAGCGGTCACCTTCGCGACGGGCGGCCGGCGGGCGGCGTTCGAATACTGGCTTGCGGTCTACCGCCGCACCTGGCGCGGGAGCGTCGTCACCAGCATCGTCTCGCCGGTGCTTTTCCTCGCCGCCATGGGCGTGGGGCTCGGCTCGCTCGTTCATGGCGGTTCGGGTCAGGTCGCCGGAGTGCGCTACGCCGTGTTTCTCGCGCCGGGCCTGCTCGCCGCCAGCGTCATGCAGACAGCCATGGGGGAGGCCACCTGGCCGGTGATGGGCGCGATCAAGTGGGACCGCACCTACCTCGGCATGCTGGCGACTCCGCTGACCGTGAGCGACGTGCTGCTCGGTCACCTGGCCTTCATGACACTGCGCGTCAGCATCGTCGCCACCGCGTTCACCGTCGTGACTGCCCTGTTCGGATTGGTGCACTCCGCCGGCGGCGCGGTGTTGGCACTGCCCGCCGCGGTGCTGACAGGCACCGCGTTCGCTGCTCCTATCGCGGCGTTCTCGGCGACGCAGGCGCGCGAGACCGGTTTCATCCTGCTCTATCGGTTCGGTCTCATCCCGCTGTTCCTCTTCTCCGGCACGTTCTTTCCGGTCAGCCAGCTGCCGCTCGTGTTGCGTCCCGTTGCCTGGCTGACTCCGCTGTGGCACGGGGTGTCGCTGTGCCGCGACCTCGCTTTGAGCCGCGGCAGTGTCCTGGCGATGCTCGGCCACGCTGCCTATCTGCTCGCTCTCACGGCGCTCGGTGTCTTGGCAGCGCAGTGGGCTTACCGCCGGCGGCTGCATTGGTGACCGCGACGTTCGCGCTCTCAGCGCGAGCCGGCGTCGGTGGTCGGCCGTTCGGCCGCGCCGCGCGATTGTTCGAGCGCAACGCGACGGTCTACCGATCGCAGTGGTTCGTGCTCGTCTCAGGACTCGCCGAGCCGTTGTTCTACCTCGGCTCCATCGGCATCGGCTTCGGTCATCTCGTCGGCAGTCTGCAGTTCGACGGCCGCGAGGTGCGCTATGCCGACTTCGTCGCGCCGGCGCTGCTGGCCACGTCGGCGATGAACGGCGCGATCGTCGACGCAACATTCGGCGTGTTTCACAAGCTGAAGCACATGAAGGTCTACGACGCGGTGCTGGCCACACCCGTCGGCGCGCGCGACATCGCGATCGGCGAGGTGGCGTGGTCGCTCGCACGCGGGCTCATCTACGCCGTGGCGTTCCTTCTCGTCGCAACCGCGTTCGGAGACATCCACTCGTGGTGGGCGCTGCTGGCACTGCCCGCCGCAACGTTGATCGGGCTCTGTTTCGGCGGGGTCGGC
This sequence comes from Frankiaceae bacterium, assembly GCA_030840615.1. Taxonomy (GTDB): domain Bacteria; phylum Actinomycetota; class Actinomycetes; order JAFAQI01; family JAFAQI01; genus JAFAQI01. Next base: position 1,949 of record JAVEEE010000361.1, read on the forward strand.
ACCGCGGCGACGACGTTCATGCGGTCATGGCAGGACTTCGACCTCGTGCAGCTCGGCATCCTTCCGCTGTTCCTCTTCTCGGCGACGTTCTTTCCGCTGTCGACCTACCCGCCCGGGGTTCGCTGGGTGGTCGAGCTGACCCCGCTCTACCACGGCGTTGCTTTGCTGCGGCAGCTCACTCTCGGTGGCGTCGGCTGGTCGGCCCTCGGCCACGTGGCCTACCTGGTGTTGCTCGGGTCCCTCGGCGTGGCGATCGCCGCCCGGCGGCTCGAACGGCGTCTGCTTCGCTGACCTCGAGCCTTGGGCCTCGCTAGTGTCGCCGCCGTGGAGCAGACGTTGCGGCTGGCGGTCATCCCCGGCGACGGCATCGGCGCAGAGGTCGTCGCCGAGGCGCTGAAGGTCCTCGAGGCTGCGCTCGGCACCGAGGGCGCAAAGCTCGAGTCGACCTCCTACGACCTGGGTGCCGAGCGATGGCACCGCAGCGGCGAGACGTTGCCCGACAGCGTGCTCGAGGAACTGCGTGGGCACGAGGCGATCCTGCTGGGCGCGGTCGGCGACCCGAGCGTTCCGTCCGGCGTGCTCGAGCGCGGGCTGCTGCTGCGGCTGCGGTTCGCCTTCGAGCACGCGGTCAACCTCCGTCCGGTCAAGCTCTATCCCGGCGTGCTGACGCCGCTGCGTGACGCGAACCCTGGCGACATCGACATGGTCGTCGTACGCGAAGGCACCGAAGGGCCATACGCCGGGGTGGGCGGCGCATTGCGGCCGGGCACGCCACAGGAGGTCGCGACGGAGAACAGCGTGAACACAGCGTGGGGGGTCGAGCGGGTTGTCCGCGACGCGTTCCGTCGAGCTGCTGCCCGACCGCGCCGCCAGCTGACGCTGGTGCACAAGACCAACGTCCTGACTCATGCCGGCTCGCTCTGGCTCCGAACCGTCGAGGCCGTGCAGCAGGAGTTCCCGGGGGTCACGGTCGACTACGCGCACGTGGACGCGGCCTGCCTCTATTTCGTGACCCAGCCGCAGCGGTTCGACGTCATCGTCACCGACAACTTGTTCGGCGACATCATCACCGACCTCGGGGCTGCCATCGCGGGCGGCATCGGGCTGGCTGCGAGCGGCAACCTCAACGTCGACGGCACCGCGCCAAGCATGTTCGAGCCGGTCCATGGCAGCGCACCCGACATCGCCGGGCAGAACCTCGCCGACCCGACCGCGGCCGTGCTGTCCGTCGCGATGCTGCTCGAGCACGTCGGGCGCGCGGAGGCAGCGGGACGCGTCGAGGCGGCCGTTGCCGCTGATCTCGCCGAACGCGGGGCCGCTGCGCGTACGACGACGGCGACCGGCGACGCGCTCGCCGCCCGGGTGGGCTGACCCTTACGCTTCAGGCATGGGTTTGCAGTTCGCGATCGAACCATCACCGGCGCCGGCGTCACCTGAGCGGCTCGCCGAGATCCTCGGCGCGCCCGGCTTCGGTCGGCTGTTCAGCGACCACATGGTCACGGCCCGCTGGACCGAGGAGCGCGGCTGGCACGACGCGCGGGTGCACGCCTACGGCCCGCTGCAGCTCGACCCGGCCACGCAGGTCTTCCACTACGGCCAGTCGATCTTCGAGGGCTTCAAGGCCTACGCCCAACCCGACGGGTCGATCGCGACGTTCCGTCCCGAAGCCAACGCCGAGCGGTTCATCCGCTCCGCGGCCCGGCTGGCGCTGCCTGCGCTGCTCGTGGACGACTTCGTCGCAGCGGCCGATCTCCTGGTGCGCCAGGACGCCGCGTGGGTGCCTACGGCAGCGGAGACCAGCCTCTACCTGCGCCCGTTCATGATGGCGACCGAGGTCGGGCTCGGCGTACGACCTGCCAACGACGTGACCTTCATGATCATCGCGTCGCCGGCCGGGTCCTACTTCACCGGCGGCGTCCGCCCGGTGACGATCTGGCTGTCCGAGGACTACACCCGCGCCGCCCCTGGTGGCACCGGCGCAGCGAAGTGCGCGGGCAACTACGCCGCCAGCCTCGTCGCCCAGCAGGAGGCCATCGACAACGGCTGTGAGCAGGTCGCGTTCCTGGACGCGGTCGAGCGCCGGTGGGTGGAAGAGCTCGGTGGCATGAACATCTGGTTCGTTCTCGACGACGGCACGCTGGTGACGCCCGAGCTCACCGGCAGCATCCTCGAAGGCGTCACCCGCGACACGATCGTCACGCTGGCCGGCGACCTCGGCCACGACGTCGAGGAGCGCCGGATCGACGTCGACGAGTGGCGCAAGGGTGTCGAGACGGGTCGCATCACCGAGGTGTTCGCCTGCGGAACGGCCGCCGTGATCACGTCGGTGGGCACGCTGCGCTGGCGCGGCGGCGAGGCCAGCCTCCCGACGGCCACGCCGGTGGCCGCCGCGGTGCGCAATGCGCTCGTCGGTATCCAGCACGGCGTCGCACCTGACACGCACGGCTGGTTGCATCCGGTTCCCTGAACTGCGGGTTTCCTGACGAACCGCCTCGAGGCGCATACGCTGCGGGCTAGACCCGGAGGTGGCAATGCAGGTCCGTGACGCGATGAGCACCGACGTCCTCACCGTCGGCCCGACGCACACGTTGCGCGAGGCCGCGGGCCGCATGTCGAGCCGCAAGGTCGGAGCCGTGGTCGTGATGGACCCCGACCACGACCAGCCGGGCATCCTCACGGAGCGCGACATCCTCGACGCGGTCGGGTCCGGTCAGGACGTCGACAGCGAGCTGGTCCACGCCCACTTGACGAGCGACATCGTGGTCGCCCATCCGGACTGGCCGCTGGAGAAGGCGGCAGCGACGATGATCGCAGGCGGTTTCCGTCACCTGGTCGTCTGCGCCGGCCCGGACGTGGTCGGGATGCTGTCGGTGCGGGACATCGTCCGCGTCTCGACACCTGAGACGGTTTCTTGAAGCCCGGGACACCCGCCGGTCACACTGCAGACATGCACCGTTCGAGCATCATCATCGCCGGGCGCGCCGACTGAACCACTGAGTCGACGCGCTACCCCTGCTGGCCTTGGGCCACAGGGGTTTTTTCTTGAGGAGATCCATGACCAGCGACACCTTCCACGTCTATGACACGACCCTGCGCGACGGGAGCCAGCGCGAGGGTCTCTCCCTGTCCGTGGAGGACAAGCTGGCGGTGGCGGCGCATCTCGACGACCTGGGCGTCGGATTCATCGAAGGCGGCTGGCCAGGAGCCAACCCGAAGGACGCGGCATTCTTCCGCCGAGCTGCTGCGGGTGAGCTGCCACTGCGGAACGCCCAGCTCGCGGCGTTCGGAGCCACCCGCAAGCCAGCCGCCGAGGCCGGCAGCGACCCGCAGGTCCGCGCTCTCCTCGACGCGCAGACACCGGTCGTCACGCTCGTCGCGAAGTCCCACGTGGGTCACGTCGAGAAGGCGCTGCGTACGACGCGCGAGGAGAATCTCGCGATGGTGCGTGACACCGTGGCGTTCCTGTGCGGCGAGGGCCGGCGGGTCTTCCTCGACGCGGAGCACTTCTTCGACGGCTACCTGCTCGACCGCGACTACGCGCTCAGCGTCGTACGGACGGCGTACGAGGCGGGTGCGGACGTCGTCGCATTGTGCGACACCAACGGCGGGATGCTGCCCGGCCCGCTGGCCGCGATCGTGGCGGGGCTGGCGGACGACGGGATGCGAGTCGGAATCCACGCGCACAACGACACGTCGTGTGCTGTCGCCAACTCACTCGCTGCCGTCGATGCCGGCGCGAGTCACGTGCAGGGCACGGCCAACGGCTACGGCGAACGGGCCGGAAACGCCGACCTGTTCGCGGTCGTCGCCGGTCTCGAGGTGAAGCTCGGGCGTCAGGTGCTCCCGGCGGGGACGCTGGCCGACCTCGTTCGGGTCAGCCACGCCATCGCCGAGCTTGCCAACATCGCACCCGACCCGCACCAGCCGTGGGTCGGTGCGAGTGCATTCGCGCACAAGGCCGGGCTGCACGCGTCCGCGTTGAAGGTCGACCCGGACCTCTACCAGCACACCGACCCTGCTGTCGTCGGCAACGACATGCGCGTGCTCGTGTCGGAGCTGGCCGG
>JAVEEE010000369.1 GCA_030840615.1 Frankiaceae bacterium
GCCGGGCGACTCGTGGGTGCCGGCAAACCACGAGCCGATCATCACGTTGGAGGCGCCGGCAGCCAGCGCCAACGCGACGTCGCGCGGGTGCCGCACGCCTCCGTCGGCCCAGACGTGACGTCCGAGCCGGGCCGCCTCCGTGGAGCATTCGAGCACCGCTGAGAACTGTGGCCGGCCGACGCCGGTCATCATCCGCGTCGTACACATCGCGCCCGGCCCCACACCGACCTTCACGATGTCGGCGCCGGCGTCGATGAGGTCGCGCACCCCCTCGGCCGACACGACGTTGCCGGCGACCACCGGAACCGCCGGGTCGAGCTTGCGCACCAGTTGCAGAGCTTCCAACATCCGTTCCTGGTGGCCGTGTGCCGTGTCGACGACGAGGACGTCGATGCCCGCCGCGAGGAGTGCCTCGGCTCGGCCCGCGACATCACCGTTGACGCCGACGGCTGCGGCGACGCGCAGCCGCCCGTCGGTGCCGAGCGCCGGTGCGTAGAGGGTGGCCCGCAGCGACGCAACCCGGGTCAGCATCCCGACCAGCCGGCCGGTGCCGTCGACGACGGGCGCCAGGCGATGACGACCTTCGTGCAACCGGTCGAACGCCTGCCGCGGGTCCACGGAGTCGGCAAGCGTGAGCAGGTCGCTGGACATGACCCGGTGCAGCTGGGCGAAGCGGTCGACGCCGATGCAGTCAGCTTCGGTGACGACACCGACCGGCCGGTCGGAGTCGACGACAACGATCGCCCCGTGTGCGCGTTTGGGCAACAGGTTGAGTGCTTCACCAACCGTGTCGGTCGGGCCCATCGTCAGGGGGGTGTCGTGAATGAGATGCCGGCTCTTCACGAACGACACCACGTCAGTGACGACGTCGAGCGGGATGTCCTGCGGGATCACCGCGAGTCCGCCGCGGCGGGCCAGCGTCTCCGCCATCCGACGGCCGGACACCGCCGTCATGTTCGCCGCAACGATCGGGATCGTCGTGCCGCTTCCATCGACGGTGCTGAGGTCGACGTCGAGGCGCGAAGCCACGTCGGACCTCGACGGCACCATGAAGACGTCGTCGTAAGTCAGGTCCCAGCTCGGCGCGGAGCCGTTGATGAACCTCACGAGGAAACGAGTCTACGGTTCAGATTCGGGGTTCAGATTCGGGGCGCAGATTCGCAGCGCAAGACGGCGACTCGAAACGCAGGCTCAGAAAGGTCGCCAGCCGCCGGCCGGCGCGAGGGCCGTGCCATCGCGATGCTGGTGCTCGTCGCGCGCGACCACCTCGATCGCCACGATCCCCCACGGTGGCAGTTGCGCCGACTCGCGGTGCTCGAACCACACGCGCAGGGCAAGGGCGCAGGCGTCGGCGCAGTCGTGCGCCTCTTCCCAGTAGCGCAGCTCCGCGCGCTCCCGGCCGTAGCGGCCCGACAGGAAGAAGGGCCGCTCCAACGACAACCGTTCCAGAGCGGCCAGGACCTCTTCGGCGTCCTGGGCCTCCCCCCCAACGGTGAGGGTGACATGCCACAAGCCCGACGCGGCCATGTGGCGCCCTCCCCCGAGTCGCTCGTCCGCCGGCTAATGCCTCAGGACAACGAGGTCGTCGCGGTGGACGACCTCGCGGTGATAACCCGCGCCCAGCGTCGCCGTCAGGTCATGGGTTGAGCGACCGAGCAGCGCGGGAAGTTCCGTTGCGTCGTAGTTGACCAGTCCGCGCGCCACGGCGTGGCCGTTTTCGTCGATCAGCTCGACCGGATCGCCGGCGGAGAAATCACCCTCAACCGCGACAACCCCGGCAGGAAGCAGTGACATTCGGCGTTCGACGACCGCCCGAACCGCACCGGCGTCGAGGCTGAGACGGCCGTGCGGAGTGGTGGCGTGCGCCAACCACAACAGCCGGGCGGGTGCGCGTCGCCCGGTGGGATGGAAGCAGGTGCCCACGTCGGCACCGGCGAGTGCCGCCTCGGCGTCGCGGGCGTTCGCGAGCAAGGTCGGGACGCCGGCCCCCGCCGCGATTCGAGCGGCGGCGAGCTTCGTCGCCATGCCACCGCTGCCCACCCCTGCACCACCGCTGCGACCGAGCCGCACGTGCGCGACGTCGTCGTCGCTGCGTACGTCGGCGATGCGTTGCGTCTTCGGGTCGCCGGCTCGCGCCCGGGCGGGGTCCGCTTCGTAAACAGCATCGACATCGGACAGCAGCACGAGCGCGTCGGCGCGCACCAGATGGGTGACGAGCGCCGCGAGCCGGTCGTTGTCACCGAACCTGATCTCCTCGGTGGCCACGGTGTCGTTCTCGTTGACGATCGGTACGACGGCGAGCGAGAGCAACCGCTCGAACGTCCGCTGCGCATTGCGGTAGTGCGCCCGCCGTACGACGTCGTCGGCAGTCAGCAGCACCTGACCAACGGTGTGCCCGTGGCTTCCGAAAGCCGCCGTGTAGCGAGCAATCAGCAGCCCCTGCCCGACACTCGCCGCGGCCTGCTGCGTCGCCAGGTCACGGGGCCGGCGGGCGAGGCCGAGCGGGCGCAGCCCCGCGGCGATGGCGCCGGAGGACACGAGCACCACCTGCGTCCCCGCTGACGCGCGGCCAGCAAGGGCCGCGACGAGCGCGTCGACGGCCGCGTCGTCGACGCCTCCGGAGGGGCTGGCCAAAGACGACGAGCCGACCTTGACGACGAGCCGCTTGGCCGAAGCGACGACGTCGCGGCTCATCCGCCGTCCTCGTGCGGCGGGCTCGGGGTCGCCCAGTCGGACTCGGTCTCCTCGTCGTACGCCGAGCGGCGGGTCTTGCGGTCGGCCTTCCGACGGTCGGCGCCGATCCGGGTCGAGAGGTCGAGCCGTTCGTCGGTGCCGCGGCCACCGAGTGGGACCGCAAGGGGCTGGGCGCTCGCGCGCAGCGTCGGCATCCAGTCGAACGTCACGTCACCGATCGTGACCTCGGCACCTGCCTGAGCCCCGAGGTCGGCCAGCGCGTCTTCGACGCCGAGCCGGGCGAGACGATCGGCCAGGTAGCCCACAGCCTCGTCGTTGCCGAAATCGGTCTGCAACACCCAGCGCCGGGGGCGGTCTCCGTGCACGACGAACGCCTGGTCGCCGGCCTGCTCGACGGTGAAGGCAACCTCCCTGACCGGAGCCGGGCGGAGCACGATGCGGGTCGGCTCCGCCGGTCCGGCGGCCGTCCGCGCGGCGGCTACGCGTTCGGCCATGCCGAACGACAGCTCGCGCAGGCCCGCATGGGTCGCCGCAGAGATCGGGAACACCGTCCAGCCGAACCTCTCCGCGACGTCCGCGGCGACCAGCTCGGCAAGGTCCTTCGCGTCGGGCACGTCGACCTTGTTGAGCGCCACCAAGCGGGGACGGTCGAGCAACCCGCCGTAAGCCGCCAGCTCCGCCTCGATCGTCTCCAGGTCGCTCACCGGGTCGCGACCGGGCTCGAGCGTCGCGCAGTCGACGACGTGGACGAGCACCGAGCAGCGCTCCACATGGCGGAGGAACTCCAGCCCCAGGCCGCGGCCGTCAGACGCGCCCGGCACGAGCCCGGGAACGTCGGCAACGGTGAAGACCGTCTCGCCCGCCTCGACCACACCGAGGTTGGGCACGAGCGTCGTGAAGGGGTAGTCGGCGATCTTCGGCTTGGCCGCGGACATCGCGGCGATGAGCGACGACTTGCCGGCGTTGGGAAAGCCGACCAGAGCGACATCGGCGACCGTCTTCAGCTCGAGCACGACGTCACGGCTCTGTCCCGGCTCACCGAGGAGGGCGAAGCCAGGCGCCTTACGCCGGGCCGACGCCAGGGCTGCGTTGCCCAGGCCGCCCCGGCCGCCACGCGCTGCGGCGTAGGAGGATCCGACGCCGACGAGGTCGACCAGAACGGCACCGCTCTCGGCGTCGCGCACCATCGTGCCGTCGGGCACCGGGACCACGACATCGCTGCCGTTGGCACCGGCACGCATGGAGCCTTGACCGGGTGTGCCGCTGCCCGCTTTCTGGTGCGGGTGCCGGTGCAGGTCGAGCAACGTCGTCACACCCGGATCGACGACGAGCAGCACGTCACCGCCGTTGCCGCCGTTGCCGCCGTCGGGACCACCGAGCGGCTTGAACTTCTCCCGCCGGACCGACGTGCAGCCGTTGCCACCGTTGCCGCCGGAGACGTGCAAGACGGCCCGGTCGACGAAGGTCGCGGCCATGCCCGGAAGTCCGGCGGAGAGGTCGGTCGAGTGTCGAGATGCCCGGCCGCCTAAGCGGTCGGCACCTCGACCGGGAGGACGGAGACGACTCGACGACCGCGCCGGCTGCCGAAGGTCACCGCACCGGACGCCGTGGCGAACAGCGTGTCGTCGCCACCGCGGCCGACATTGTCGCCCGGGTGGAAGTGGGTTCCGCGCTGCCGGACCAGGATCTCGCCGGCCTTCACGACCTGGCCGCCGAACCGCTTGACCCCGAGCCGCTGCGCATTGGAGTCACGACCGTTGCGGGAGGAGGAGGCGCCCTTCTTGTGAGCCATCGGGGGCCTACTTTCCGGTCTCGATGCCGGTGACCCGCAGCGTGGTCAGCTTCGAACGGTGGCCCTGCCGCTTGTGGTAACCGGTCTTGTTGCGGAACTTGTGGATCACGATCTTGGGACCCTTGCCGTGGTCGACCACCTCGGCCGTGATGCGCGCGCTGCCGAGCGCCGCGGCGTCGGTCGTGACCGCGCCGCCGTCATCGACGAGAAGGACGGCTGGCAGCGTCACCGACTCACCGGGTGCTGCGGTCACGCGGTCGACCTCCAGCGTGTCGCCGACGGCGACCTTGTGCTGGTGGCCGCCGGTGCGAACGATCGCGTACACGGAACGGCTCCTCGAGACAGTCTTCTCACGGGTTCCGGACGAGGCTACCGGATCATCGCCCGCATGAGCCAACCTTGCTGCCCCGGTTGAACTATTCGGACAAATGACTCGTTTGAGCCATGGTCGTCAGCGCCCCACCGGCCGATCCTGGAGGGGTGCAGGCAGAGGACCTCGACGACATCGTCCAGCGGCTCGCTGTGGCCCGGTATGCACTCGAGGCCGACGACGCGGCGACAGCGACGGCCGCGATCGAGGCCGCGCTGGACGTGGCCCGTCGCCTGATGAGCACCGGCGCCGGAGCCGACTTCGTTCGATCCCGCCCCGCCGTCTGACCGGCTGCTCTCGTCAGGCGATGCTTCCGGCCGGCGCCTCGGTGGCTCCGGTAGCCCCTACGTCGCTACCTGCGGGCGTCTCTGCGCCATTGCCCGCTTCGGTGTTGCTCCCACCGCGGCCACGGCCGCCACGCGAACGACGCTTCGGCCGGTCGCTGCCCTCAGCGGCAGCCGCCTCGGTCGGCGCCCCAGCCTCCGCGTCACCGTCGCCTGGCGCGGCCGGCAACGCCTTGGCCCCGACCGGCGGCCGCGGCTTCGGCGGGCGCTTGCTCGCGACCGGGTCGTGCGTGATGACGATGCCGCGGCCCCCGCACTCCTTGCACGGCTCGCTGAACACCTCGATGAGCCCCTGCCCGACCCGCTTGCGGGTCATCTGCACGAGCCCGAGCGAGGTGACCTCGGCGACCTGATGGCGGGTGCGGTCGCGACCGAGACACTCCATCATCCGGCGCAGCACCAGGTCGCGGTTGCTCTCGAGCACCATGTCGATGAAGTCGATGACGATGATGCCGCCGAGGTCGCGC
>JAVEEE010000372.1 GCA_030840615.1 Frankiaceae bacterium
CACTGAGCTAACGGGGCGGGAACGCCCCAGATCGTACGGCGAGCGCTGGGTCAGCTGGCGTCGGCGATTGCGCGCGCCTGGAGGTGGCTGTCGAGCTTGCGCTTGATGCGCTGCAGCGCATTGTCGATCGACTTGACGTGCCGCTTCAGGACCTCGGCGATCTCCTGGTAGCTCTTGCCGTCGACGTAGAGGCGCAGCACCTCGGCCTCGAGGTCGGACAGCACCGTGTCGAAGTGCTCCTGCAGGGCACGGATGCGCTCGGCCGAGATCACCAGGTCGGCCGGGTCGGAGACCGCCATGACCGGCAGCATGTCGCCGAGGCAGCGCTCGCCCTCGTCGTCCGTCAGGACCGGACGGGAGAACGACACGTAGTTGTTGAGCGGGCCGTGCTTCTGCCGGGTCGCCGTCTTGATCGCGGTGATCACCTGGCGGGTGATGCAGAGCTCGGCGAACGCCCGGAACGAGGTCTGCAGGTCGGGGTTGAAGTCACGCACGGCCTTGTAGAGGCCGATCATGCCTTCCTGGATGATGTCCTCGCGGTCCGCACCGACGAGGAAGTAGGAGTGGGCCTTCGACCGGGCGAAGCCGCGGTACTTGTCCAGCAAGGTGGCGAGCGCCCGGTCGTCGCCGGCCTTGGCCGCCGCTACCAGCTCTTCGTCGCCGCCCTCGATGGGCAGACGTGGGACCGCGGGGGCTGCCTTCGCGGCGGCCCTCATCCTGGCGGAACGCACGGGTCCTGGTCCTCCGTTGTCGGCCCTGGGGTGGCGAGCGGGGATGTCATTACGGCGCACGACCTGCTCCGAAATGTAACGGATGACCCGACTCCTGAACATCGGGCTTCATCACAACAACGACCCAGCGACGTTGGGGTGACGCGGAACTTCAGGAGTTTCTGAAGGCCGCTGAATAGCCTGATAATACCCCAATTCGGGCAGAATGGGGCTCGGCCGATCGGGGCACGCGAGTCGGCCCCGCTTGTGCGCCGTCACTAAATACGGCGACGCCGGGCCACCTCGGCGAGTGCGATTCCGGCCGCCACGGCGGCGTTGAGCGACTCGACCTGGCCGGCGAGCGGAATGCGGACCAGCACGTCGCAGGTCTCCCCGACGAGCCGGGACAGGCCGCGTCCCTCGGCCCCGACCACGAGCACCAGCGGCCCCGCGGCGAGCTCGAGCATGTCGAGGTCCAGCTCGCCGCGACCGTCGAGGCCCGCGAGCATCAGGCCTTCCGCCGCGGCAGCCTTCAACGCCCGGACGAGGTTCGGAACCCGCGCCACCGGCAAGCGGGCGAGGACCCCGGCGCTGGCCTTCCATGCCGCGGGCGTGACCCCGGCCGCCCGACGCTCCGGGAGGATCAACCCGTGCGCGCCGAACGCGGCTGCTGAGCGCGCGATCGCGCCGAGGTTGTGCGGATCGGTGACACCGTCCAGGGCGACGATCAGAGGTGGTTCCGCGCTCTCGAGCGAGCGCCGCAGCAGGTCGTCCAGATGCAGGTAGGAGAAGGGCTCCACCTGCAGCACCACACCTTGATGGCTCGCGGCCGCGTGCGGGCCGCCACCGAGCAGGCGGTCAAGCTCCGAGCGACCCACGTCCAGCACAGTCAGCTCGCGATCGGCGGCGAGCGTGCGGATCTCGTCGATGCGCTCGTCGCGGTCGATGCCCCCGGCGACCCGGACGGACAGTGCCGGTACGCCGGCCCGCAGCGCCTCGACCACCGCGTTGCGCCCCGCCACCAGCTCGTCCGGCGCGACCTGGCGTCGAGGGTCACCGGATCGGCTGCGCGGGGCGCCGCCCTGTCCTGCAGCCGCCCGCTTGGCGGCGGCCTTGGCCCGCCGCTGCGCGGGATGGCCTGGCCGGTCCTCGGCCTTCGGCGTCGGTCCCTTGCCGCTGAGCTTGCGTCGGCCGTAGCCGCCGGTGCCCTTGAGCGGGCCCTTCTTCGACCCACCCGGCCCGCCCCGCCCGCCCTGCCCGCCCTGCCCACCCTTGTCGTTGCGCGCCATCAGGCCAGCCGCCAGCGCGCACCCGACGAGGTGTCCTCGACGACGAGGCCGGCGGCCGCGAGCGCGTCGCGGATCCGGTCAGCCTCGGCGAAGTCCTTGCGCTGCCGCGCGGCTTCGCGGGTCGCGAGCATTGCCGGCACGAGCGTGTCGACGACGTGACGCAGGGTCGCGTCCCCGCCGCCGACCGTGAAGTCGTGCGGCGACAACCCGAGCACGTCGATCATGGCGGCGACTTCGCCGTACGCCGTAGCCGCGGCGTCCTTGTCGCCGGCCGCCAGCGCGCTGTTGCCGGCACGCACCGCGTCGTGCACCGCACCGATCGCCCGCGGCACGGCCAGGTCGTCATCGAGTGCCGCGACGAACTCCGGCGGGAGTGCTGCTGCAGGCGGCGGGCCGGCCACTTCCGCCGCCCGGCTCAGGAAGTTCTCGATCCGGCCGTAAGCCGCGTCGGCCTCGGCAAGTCCGTCCTCGCTCCACTCGAGATCCGACCGGTAGTGCGGCGCTCCGAGCAGGTAGCGCACCGCCTGCGGACGGGCTCGCTCCAGCACGTCGGCGACGACAAGGGAGTTGCCGAGCGACTTGCTCATCTTCTCCCCGGACGTGTTGACCATGCCGTTGTGCAACCAGTAGCGGGCGAACCCGTCACCGGCCGCCACCGACTGCGCCACCTCGTTCTCGTGATGGGGAAACACGAGGTCGAGGCCGCCACCGTGGATGTCGAAGCTCGGGCCTAGGTAGCGCGTCGCCATCGCCGAGCACTCGAGGTGCCAGCCGGGCCGGCCGGCTCCCCACGGTGTGGGCCACGCAGGTTCACCGGGCTTCGCGCCCTTCCACAACGCGAAGTCGAGTGGATCCCGTTTGGCGCCGGCTTCGTCGGGAGCTTCACTCGACAGCATCTGGTCGGGTCGCTGCCCCGACAGCCGGCCGTAGTCGGCAAACGACCGCACGTCGAAGTAGACATCTCCGCCGGCCGCGTAGGCATGATCCGCATCGATGAGCCGCTGCATCAGCTCGACCATCTCCGGCACATGACCTGTTGCGCGTGGCTCGCCGGTCGGCGGCAACACGTTCAATGCGTCGTAGCCGTCGGTGAATGCGCGCGTGTTGCGGGCAGCCAGCGCCCACCAGGGGACACTTTCGTGTCCCGCGTTGTGAAGGATCTTGTCGTCGATGTCGGTGACGTTGCGCAGCAAGGTCACGTCGTAGCCGCTCGCGATCAACCAACGGCGCAGGATGTCGAAGGCGATCGCCGAACGCATGTGCCCGACGTGTGGCGCTGACTGCACGGTGGGGCCGCAGACGTAGATGCTCGCCCGACCCTGCTCCACGGGCACGAACTCGCGCACCGAGCGGGCGAGCGTGTCGTGCAGCCGTAAGGTCACCGGCCCAGCCTACGGTCCAACGGCGCGGCCGCCGCTGGGTCAGACAGTGGCCTGCCGGAACGATCGAACTACCTGGCGATGGTCACGCCCGCTCGACGAGCATCGCCAAGCCCTGACCGACACCCACGCACAAGGTCGCGAGGCCGCGATGCGCGCCCTCGCGCTCCATGCGACCGAGCAGCGTCACCGTGAGCCGCGCCCCGGAACAGCCCAGCGGATGCCCGAGCGCGATCGCCCCACCGTCGGCGTTGACCAGGTCCTCGTCGAGACCGAGCCGGCGGATGCAGGCCAAAGCCTGCGCGGCGAACGCCTCGTTGATCTCGACCGCCCCGAGGTCAGTCGCCGACCAGCCTGCCCGAGCCAACGCCTTCTCCGTCGAGGGAACCGGCCCGAGCCCCATCACATGGGGAGCGACCCCGGCCGATGCGCCGGTGACGATGCGCGCGCGCGGAACCAAGCCATAGCGCGTTACGGCTGCTTCACTCGCGACGACGATTGCCGCGGCGCCGTCGGACAACGGCGACGAAGAGCCGGCGGTGACGATGCCGTTCGGTCGAAAGACGGTGCGCAGCTTGGCAAGACGTTCAAGCGTCGTGTCCGCCCGCGGACCCTCGTCGTTGTTGATCGATCCCGCTGCCGTCTCGACAGCAACGATCTCTGCCTCGAACCGGCCGTCCTTCGCCGCTGCCACCGCGCGCTCGTGCGAACGCAGCGCGAACGCATCGGACTCTGCCCGCGTGATGCCGTCGAGTGTTGCCACCTCCTCGGCGGTCTCGCCCATGGGGATCGTCGCCATGCCGCCATCGACCTCAGCGAAGCCGGGGTTGGCGAAACGCCACCCGAGCGCCGTGTCGAACACCTCACCGGGCTTCGCCCACGGTGTGCCCGGCTTCGCCATCACCCACGGAGCACGAGTCATGGACTCGACGCCGCCCGCAACCACGACCTCGGCTTCACCGGCACGCACCGACTGGGCCGCCGACACGATCGCCTGCAAGCCCGACGCACACAGCCGGTTGACCGTGTAACCCGGCGTCGCCTCCGGAAGTCCAGCCAGCAACGCCGCCATCCGCGCGACGTTGCGGTTGTCTTCACCCGACTGGTTCGCCGCGCCGAGTATCACCTCGTCGACCGACTCCGGCGGCACTCCCGCCCGCGCGACCGCTTCTCCGACGACGAGCGCCGCGAGATCGTCGGGACGTACGCCGGCAAGTACACCGCCGTACCTCCCGATCGGTGTCCGAACCCCACCCACAAGAAATGCGTCCACCCGGCAAGTCTCCTCCACGCCACGAGACGCGATGCAAACGCCGACGTCACCGAGCGCTGAGTCGCAGCCCGGAAGCGGACGAGGGTGGTGGGCGGAAGCGGCGTGGCGAGGAGCCCGAAGGGCGACGAGGTGAGTACGCGGAGGGCTGCGACTCAGCGCCTGTACACGAGGGCGGTAGCAATCGCGGCGAGTCCTTCGCCTCGCCCCGTCAACCCCAGCCCGTCGGTCGTCGTGGCGGAAACGGAGACGGGGGCGCCGACGGCCGTCGTCATCTGTTCCTGAGCTTCGGCCCGTCGTGGCCCGACTCGTGGCCGCTCACCGATGATCTGCACTGAGACGTTGCCGATGGCCCAGCCTTCGGCCGCCAGCCGATGCGCGGTCTCCGCGAGCAGTCGGCTGCCGGAGGCCCCGGCCAGCTCGGGTTCGTCACCGCCGAACTGGCTGCCGAGATCACCGAGCCCGGCGGCGGAGAAGAGCGCGTCGCACACAGCGTGCGCCGCGACGTCACCGTCGGAATGGCCGGCCAGGCCACGTTCGCCGTCCCACCGCAGGCAGGCCAACGCGAGCGGGCGTTGATCCGCGGCGAACGGATGGACGTCGACACCGACGCCGACCCTCGGCAACGCGGCGTCGGTCGACATTTCGCTACTTGCTCTCGGCCCGTCGGGCCGGGACCGCCGACTCGTCGACCGGATGCGCGAAGACGAGCCTCCCGTTGGCCGTGGTGACGACGCTCGTGATCCGCACGCTGACGTCCCGACCAACCATTCGTCGACCGCGCTCCACCACGACCATCGTCCCGTCGTCGAGATAACCCACGGCCTGCCCCGGCTCACGTCCCGCCTTGATCAGCTGCACGAGCACGTCTTCACCCGCTACGACCGGCGGGCGGAGGGCGAGGGAGAGCGCGTGCAGGTTGAGCACCCGCACACCGGCGATGGAGGCGGCCTTCGCCAGGTTGGTGTCGAGCGTGAGCAGGGCGTGTCCGAGGTCGAGGCAGCTGCGCAGCAGCTTGCCGTCGACCTCCGGGATCTCGGGGTGCCCGTCGTCGATCACCGAGATGTCCACGACGGGCTCGCGCTGAAGTGCGGTGAGCACCTCGAGCCCGCGCCGGCCACGCGCCCGGCGTAGGGGATCGCCTGCGTCCGCGAGCCCCTGCAGCTCGTCGAGCACCGGTTGCATCACGACCATCCGGCCGTGCAGGAACCCGGCACGTACGACCTCGAGGATGCGCCCGTCGATCGCCACCGAACTGTCGATCACCTGTGGAAGCGCGGACGGCGCGGCGTCCCGAGGTCCGACGCCGGCCCGACCGCCGAACATCGCCAGCACGCCGTCCCGCTTGGCCGAGCCGACTCGGAAACCGAGATAGCCGAGCACGGCGACGACGACGCCGAACAACGGCATGGCGATGAGTGGGTCCGGCACGAAGAACAGCGGCCAGGCAACGCCGGCGCCGGTGATGACGCCACAGACCAGACCGAGCGCACCCGCGACGAGCGTGTCGGCCGACACTTCTCGTAGCGCGACCTCGGTGCGGTCCGCGGTTGCCGCGATGGTGCGCCCGAAGATGCCGCCGACGACATAACCCAGACCGGAGCCGACGATGATCGCGATGGCCAGTCCGTTGAAAGGGCCGAGCACGTTGGCATGGCCGCGGTCGTCGAAGAACCGTGACGTCTCATAGCCGAGTCCGGCGAAGAAGACGACGGTGAACAGCCGCAGGATCTCGATGAGACCGCTAGGCGTCCGCCCCCGGGGGGAAGGGCTCATGTGCTGACCTCCCCCTTAGGAGGCAAGCACCTCGTCGAGCAGCAGCTCGGCCTTGTCCTCGTTGGTGCCCTCGGCGAGCGCCAGCTCGCTGACGAGGATCTGCCGTGCCTTGGCCAGCATCCGCTTCTCGCCGGCTGACAGACCGCGCTCGCGGTCACGCCGCCACAGGTCGCGAACGACCTCGGCAACCTTGTTCACGTCGCCCGAGGCGATCTTCTCGACATTGGCCTTGTAACGCCGCGACCAGTTGGTCGGTTCTTCGGTGTGGGGGGCCTTGAGGATCTCGAAGACGCGCTCGAGACCGTCCTGACCTACGACGTCACGGACGCCTACGTATTCGGCGTTGTCCGCGGGCACCCGGACCGTCAGGTCGCCCTGAGCGACCTTGAGGACGAGGTACATCCGTTCCTCGCCTTTGATCACACGTGTCTCGATGGCTTCAATAAGTGCAGCCCCGTGATGGGGGTAGACAACAGTCTCGCCGACCTCAAACGTCATGCGCCTTGCTCCCCTTCCGCCTAAGCCAGGGTAGCACGCGAATCATCCGATAGTCCTTGCTTGCGTGAACAAAAGCGCAGGTCAGGGCCTTGATTCCGGCGAGCGGGCCCTTGACAAGCCGACCTTGGTCGTGCCTCGCGCGCCAGTGCAGGGGTGCCTCGCGCGCCAGTGCGGGGGTGCCTCGCGCGCCAAGGATGGGGTCGTAGTGGTCGGCTCGAACCCCGCTGTCGCGAGCGGCGTCGAGCGCGCATACTGAACCGGTGCCGGACGACGCGCCGTGGATCGAGCCGGTCGTCGTCCCGGACGACCTGCGCGAGCTGCAGGCCGACATCGATGCCTACCACCGCGAGCAGAGACTGGCCGGGCGGCGCCGGATCCTGCACCGGCTGGCCGGCTCCCGAGCCTGGCGCCGGACCGCCCTGCCGCTCGCGGTCGTGTCGTCTGCGTTGGCCCTTGCCGGGGTCGTCTTCACGATCCTGACCGTCGGCCAGCAGCGGCCCACCACAGCACCGCTGCCCGCACCGACCGCCACCGCTCCGGCAGCTGCGGTCGGTGAGCGGTTCGGCCTATTGCCGGACGTCTCCGTTGCCACGCTGGGCGCTCCGATGAAGATCGTCGAGCTGCGACCTGCGCTGGTCGCCATGGTGCCGCTGCACTGCGACTGCAAGCCGGTGCTCGCCTCACTCGCCGGGCAGGCCGCCGAAGTGGCGATGCCCTTCGTCGTCGTCGCGCCGGCAGCCCAGGACGCGGAGGTCGCGGCACTCGCCGGGCAGCTGCACCACGGAGACGTGGTGCCGGTCTTCGACGCCGCCGCGACTCTTGCCGACACCTACGACGCGAGCGGTGTCACCGTGCTCGTCGTGGCGCCGGATGGCACCGTCGACTTCCTGCAGCGGGACGTCTCCTCGAGCACCCGGTTCGAGCTCTATCTGCAGCAGATGGTCGCGTAAGAACGTATGCGTCTGCGTGGGCTGCTCCTGGCGACCCATGCCCTGCCCAGCCTCGCCGTGACCGCCTTCTTCGCCGCGACGGCGCTCGCCGCCGGGGTCGGCCCGCGCAGCTTCCTTCTCGGCGGCGCGGTTCTGGTCGGCCAGGCATCAGTCGGCTGGGCCAACGACTTCCTCGACGCGCCTCTCGATGTCGCCGCCCGGCGCCTCGACAAGCCGGTCGCCCGCGGCCTGGTCTCCCGGCAGCTCGTCGGTGCCTGCGCGGCGGCTGCGCTGGTCGCCGACGTGCCCCTGTCGCTGGCGCTCGGCTGGCGACCGGGGGCGGCGCATCTCGCGGCCGTCGGTTCCGCGTGGCTCTACAACGCGTTGCTCAAGCGCACGTGGGCCAGTTTCGTGCCCTACGCGTTGTCGTTCGGGCTCGTCCCGGTCATCGTCGCCACGATGCTGCCGGGCGCGCCGTTGCCGCAGGCCGCGATCGTGGCGGCGGGCGCTGCGTGCGGCGTTGCCGCTCACTTCGCCAACACCCTCGGTGACGTCGAGGCCGACGCCGCCACCGGCGTACGAGGCCTGCCGCAGCTGCTCGGTCCACGGGTGTCGACGGTCGTCGCGGCATTGTTCATCGCGGCCGCGTCGGGGTTGCTGGTCGTCGCGACCGATGCCGCGCCTTTGTCGATCGCCGCGGCCGCGGTCGACGTCGTCGCGGTGGTGACGGTGCTGGTGCGCGGTGGTCACCGGGAGCTGGCCTTTCGGCTGGTCATCGCCGCAGTCGCCGTCCTGGTGGCCGCGTTCGTGGTCGACGGTGGCGGCCGGTTGACCGGTCACTGAACCGCAGCGGTCGCGGCTGCGAAGATGAGGAGGTGATCCGTCGGCTTGCACTGGTCGCGGCGCTCGCCCTCGCGGCGTCCGCCTGTGGGGGCAGCTCCACGCCCGAACCGAGCACCACGCGCGCGGCCCTGCACGGAGCCGTGCCCAACCAGGACCAGCCGCGTCCGTCGTTCCAGCTGGTCGACACCGCGGGGAAGCCTTACGACTTCGCAGCGCGGACCAAGGGTCGCGTCACTTTCCTCTACTTCGGCTACACGCACTGCCCCGACGAGTGCCCGACGTCGATGGCCGATGTCGCCGCGGCGCTTCGACGAGTCGGACCCACGATCGCCGACCAGGTGTCGGTCGTCTTCGTCACGACAGATCCGTGGCGTGACACCAAGCCGGTCCTGCGCACCTGGCTCGACCGGTTCAGCCCGGCGTTCGTCGGACTCACCGGGTCACCGACCCAGATCGCCGGCGCCGAGGTGCAGATGGGGATGCCCATCTCCAAGCGGGTAGCCGCCCCGAGGTCGCACGGATCCGGTCGATACGCTGTCGACCACTTCGCGGCCGTGATGGCCTACGGCCGCGACGACCGGCTGGCCGCGTTCTACCCGTCCGGGGTCTCGCCGGGAGACATCGCCACTGACCTTCAGGTGCTCGTCAAGGGGTGACCTACCGCCGTGACTCCGCGTCGGCCGTTCAGCGCTCACGTCGTCGCTGCCCTGCTCGTCCTCGCCCTACCACTCGCCGCCGGTTGCGGCGCCGGCAAGAACAACGAGACCGAGCAGGAGCGGGCCACGCCTTACAGCGCCAACGCGGACGTCCACGACATTGCCGTCCGGGCAGTGCGGCTCGTCACTTCCGATTCAGCCGCCGCTCAGGGCTATCTGGTCGCCGTACTGGTCAACAACGGGTCCGCTCCTGACACGCTCGCCAACGCGACGGTGACCGGCGGCACCATCCAGCCGGCCGGGGCCGCCAGCTCCGACCTCACGGTGCAGCCGAGCAGCTCCGTGCTGTTCGGTGACCCGGATCTCGGCGACACCGGCCCGGCGCTGGCGATCAGCGGCCTCAACCAGCCGTTGCAGCTGGGCACGACGATGCACGTCACACTCGTGTTCAGCACGAGCGGCACTGCCGCACTCGACGTACCTGTGCTGTCGAGCTCGGAAGTCGGTACGACGTCCACGGCGCAGCCGGTCCTCACGACCGGGAGCTATCCCTCGCCGAGCGGCACCACCGAGCCCTGACCGGCCCGGCTCTCAGCGGCCCTGGTTCTTCACTGCTTCGATGGCCTGCGCGGCCGCGGCGGGATCGAGGTAGTCACCACCGGAGTTGGTCGGGCGCAACGTCTTCTCGTCGAGGTCGTAGCGCAGCGGGATGCCGGTCGGGATGTTGAGCCCGGTGATCGCGTCGTCCGCGACGTCGTCGAGATGCTTGACCAGCGCGCGTAGCGAGTTGCCGTGCGCAACGACGAGCACCGCCTGTCCCGCGCGCAGGTCGGGCACGATCGCGTCATACCAGTAGGGCAGCAACCGGACGACGACATCCTTCAGACACTCGGTTCTCGGCACGATCTCCGGTGCCAAGCTTGCGTAACGCGGGTCATCGGTCTGCGACCACTCGTTGTCGTCCGCCAACGGCGGCGGCGGCGTGTCATAGGACCGGCGCCAGGTCATGAACTGGTCCTCGCCGTACTTCTCGCGGACCTGTGCCTTGTCCTTGCCCTGCAGGTCGCCGTAGTGCCGTTCGTTCAGCCGCCAGTGCCGCTTGACCGGCACCCAGTGCCGGTCGCAAGCATCGAGTGCGAGGTTGGCGGTCGTGATGGCACGGCGCAGGACCGACGTGTGTACGACGTCGGGCAACAGGCCCGCGTCGAGCAGCAGCTCACCACCACGACCCGCTTCCGCGCGACCCTTGGCCGACAGGTCGACGTCCACCCAACCGGTGAACAAGTTCTTCGCGTTCCAGTCGCTTTCCCCGTGCCGCAGCAGGACAAGAGGCCCGACTCCTTCTCCCATGAAGGCAAGTGTGGCAGGTCGCTAGCGGTTTTGGGGGTCGGCGAAGCGGGCGAAGGCCTGGAGGTTGGCGAGTGACTCGCCGCGCTTGACGCGCCAGTCCCACTCACGCTCGATGCTCGAGCGGAAACCGAGCTCGAGGGCGGTGTCGAACCACTCGTCGGAGTAGGTGAGGACGCTTCCGAGGATGCGGTCGATCTCGTCGGCGTTGACGGCCGACAGCGGCAAGCGTCCGACGAGGTAGACGTCGCCGAGGTTGTCGACCGCGAAGGAGACGCCGAA
>JAVEEE010000384.1 GCA_030840615.1 Frankiaceae bacterium
GCTACAACGCCAAGCTCGGCATCTCGCGGGAAGAGCAGGACGAGTTCTCGGCGCGCTCCCACGAGCTGGCCGCGGCTGCGCAGAAGAACGGCGTGTTCGACGACGAGGTCGTGCCGGTGCCGATCCCGCAACGTTCCGTGCCTGGGAAGGGGGGTGACCCCGTGCTGGTGACGAGCGACGAGGGGGTCCGCCCCGAGACGACGGCGGACTCGCTGGCCAAGCTAAGGCCGGCCTTTGCCCCGGACGGCACCATCACCGCAGGGTCGGCATCGCAGATCTCCGACGGTGCGTGCGCGGTGGTCGTCATGTCACGTGCCATCGCGGAACGGCTCGGTGCACCGATCCTGGCCGAGGTCGGGCACCACGGTGTCGTGGCCGGGCCGGACGCCTCGCTGCAGTCCCAGCCCGCAAATGCCATCAAGAAGGCGATCGGCCGTGCGGGGTTGCAGGCGACTGACCTCGACCTCGTGGAGATCAACGAGGCGTTCGCCTCGGTCGCCATCCAGTCAACCCGCGAGCTCGGCATCGACATGGACCGCGTCAACGTCAACGGCGGCGCGATCGCCCTCGGTCACCCGATTGGTGCCTCCGGGGCCCGCATCGCGCTGAGCCTCGTCCACGAGCTACGACGTCGCGGTGGTGGTGTCGGCGCGGCGGCGCTGTGTGGCGGCGGCGGGCAGGGCGATGCACTGATCCTCCGCGTTCCAGCTTGACGGCCGTCGACGTAGCCGGTCTCGTCGCCCGGGCACGCGAAGGCGACGCGCGCGCCGTCGGCCGCTTGATCTCACTTGTCGAGAACGCGTCACCTGCACTACGCGATGTCATGGTGGCTCTGATGCCCTATGCCGGAAAGGCACACGTCATCGGTCTGACGGGGTCACCCGGCGTCGGCAAGTCGACGTCGACCTCGGCGCTCGTCACGGCTTACCGTGCCCGCGACCTTCGGGTGGGGGTGCTCGCCGTCGATCCGTCGTCGCCCTTCTCCGGTGGGGCGCTGCTCGGCGATCGGGTGCGCATGCAGGACCACGCCATGGACACTGGCGTCTTCATCCGCTCGATGGCGTCGCGTGGACATCTCGGTGGACTCTCGTGGTCGACACCGCAGGCGCTGCGCGTCCTGGATGCGGCGGGCTGCGACGTCGTGCTCGTCGAGACAGTCGGGGTGGGTCAGGCGGAGGTGGAAGTGGCGTCGCTTGCGGACTCCACCGTCGTGCTGCTGGCTCCTGGAATGGGCGACGCCATCCAGGCGGCGAAGGCCGGCATCCTCGAGATCGCCGACGTGTTCGTCGTCAACAAAGCAGACCGCGAAGGTGCTGACGCCACCGCCCGCGACCTGCGCCACATGCTGTCGCTGGGCGAGGCACGCAGGCCCGAGGACTGGCAGCCACCCATCGTCAGGACCGTCGCGGTCCGGGGTGAGGGCGTTGACGACCTCGTTGCCGCACTCGACAAGCATCAGGCGTGGCTGCTGTCGTCCGGTCGGCTCGACGCCAAGCGCCGGGTGCGCGCGGCCGAGGAGATCGAGGCCATCGCCGTGACCGCATTGCGCGACCGATTCGGAGACCTGCGCAGCGGCGCACTGCTCGACGAGCTCGTCGGCCGCGTCGTAGCGGGGGAAACGGACCCCTACTCGGCGGCCGACGAGCTGATCGCGGCTGTCACGTCGTAGCTGCGGGGGAAGTGCCTGCGGCGGCGGCCTCGACCTCGAGCAGCGAGTCCTCGTGCCGTTCGCGCTCGAACGCGGCGCGGCCGCCGCGGACCCCGAACAACCGCTTGCGTGACACGAGGTAGACGACCAGGGCGAGGTTGATCACCAGCGCGCCCACCTTCAGCAGCGTCACCTCTTTGGTCAGCTCGTAGATCTCGAGCGGGAGGAAGACACTGGTGCCGATGGCGGCGACGTACTCGCCCCAGCGCTTGAGGCTCCACAGGCCGATTCCCTCGGCGAGCTGCAGCAAGGCGTAGCCGATGAGAAACGCCTCGACCAGGTGCAACGTGCCGTGCCGCGAGTTCAACAAGCTGCGGATGTGCCCGATCGTCGGGCTCTTGTCGAGGTTGTAGTTGAACTGCTCCGCCAACGGTCTGAAGCGCGGTAGCTCGCGGTCGAACCATGCCTGCAGTGACGTCTGGGTGCTCTCGAACGTGAAAACTGCGGCGGCCAGCAGCGCCAGGATCACCGCGCGGATCCATCGCTCGACAGCGAGAATCCGCAGGATGAAAGCTTCGCGCAGGGCTTTGCCGCGCAGGACGATCGGGGCAGTGTCGGCCGGACCGCGACCGTGCGGGGGGCCGACGACGAAGGTCTCGCAACGCAGGCATCGCCACGCTTCGCCCACCGCAGTCTCGGCCCGGAGCCTGTCGCGCAGCAGCGCTTCGTCGGGGGCGAACGTCGCGTGCCCCTGGCGGGCACAACCTCGCAGGCTCCAGTTCATGCCGTGCAGTCTGCCGTGTCGGACCAACGGGACCCTGGTTTGCCCGTAGGCGTGCCGCTACCGTGGCGCCGTGCCGCGCCCGCTCGACCTGCCGTTCGACCCGATCGAACGTGCCGGCGAGCTGTGGGAGCAGCACTTCGGCCCGGCCGGCGCGATGCGCGTAGCGACGTCCATCATGCGAGCTCAGCAGCTGCTCATTGTGCGCTTCGACGCGATCCTCAAACCGCACGGGCTGACGTTCCCTCGCTACGAGGCGTTGGTCCTCCTGCACTTCAGCCGTGCCGGTGAGCTGCCGCTGTCGGTCATCGGCCAGCGGTTGATGGTGCACCCGACGAGCGTGACGAACACGGTCGACCGGCTGGAGGCCCAGGGGCTCGTGCAACGCCGACCGAACCCCCGCGACGGCCGCGGAGTCCTTGCCCGACTGACCGATGACGGTCGCGGCGTGGTCGAGGCCGCCACCCGGGACCTGATGGAGGACGGCTTCGGCCTGAGCGCCTACGAACCGGACCAGCTGCACGATCTGTCCGGTCTGCTCCGGCTGATCCGCGTCGACGCCGGTGACTTCCGCGACCCCGAGTGAGGCCGGTCGGCCGTCGTCACCGTTGGCTGGTCGCCGATGCTGCGGCGCCGTACGCTGCTGGCACATCGGGGGTAATTGGGGGACAAAGTGATGGGTCGACCGGTGGCACGGTCCGGGGCCGTCGTGGCAGTCGCACTTTTCGCGCTTGCGGCGACGCTCACCGCCAACACGGAGGCGAGGGTGAGCACATCGGGCGCCGGCGCGCAGACGCCGGCGACCGGAGGCCGGGTCATCTTCCGGATGTGCTGCGGACCCGACTGGATCGACCCCGGCCAGACCTACTACTCCGTCGGTTTCATGTTGAGCGGTGCGGTCAACAGACCGCTCTACTCCTACACCCCGGACCATCCGCTCCACCCGGTCCCGGACCTGGCTGAAGGCGATCCTCAGATCTCGGCCGACGGCAAGAAGGTCACCGTCACCCTCAAAACCGGAATCCACTTCTCGCCACCGGTCAACCGGGAGGTCACCAGTCGAGACGTCAAATACGCGATCGAACGAGCGTTCACCCGGCACGTCCCGAACGGCTACGTGTTCATCTACTTCAGCGACCTCGTGGGAGCGCCGGACGACTTCGGGCCGCTGACCGACATCGCCGGGATCGAGACGCCCGATGAGCGGACCATCGTCTTCAGACTGGAACGGCCGACCGCGACCACACTCGCGGGGGCTTTGACCCTGCCGATCACCGTGCCCGTGCCGCGCGAGTATGCCCGGCCCTTCGACAGGGAGCGGCCGTCGACCTACGACTCCCACGTCGTCTTCACCGGGCCCTACATGATCCGCAATGACGCCGACGGCAACCTCGTCGGCCTCGCCGACGACATCGAGATCGTGCGCAATCCCAACTGGGACCCGGCCGGCGACTTCCGACCGGCTTACGTCGACGAGATCCGGTTCCGGTTCAGTGACGTCGACTTCACGACCATGGCGAGACACACGTTGCAAGGATCACACCGGTTGTGCTGCGACGCCTCGGATCCGGACTGGGTGCGGAAGTTCGGGTCCTCGTACCAGGCTCAGATCGGCAGCGCACCGGGCCACGGCACCCGGTGGGTGTCGCTCAACACCAGGGTGAAGCCGCTGACCCACATCAACGTCCGCAAGGCGCTCGCCGCTGCGATGGACCGCAAAGGCCTGCGCCATGCGCGGGGCGGCCGCCTGGCCGGCCGGCTCGCGCAGCACTTCCTCTCACCAGGCGGCCCCGGGTTCGCCGAGTCGGGTGGGTTCGACGGCTTCGGCCACACCCGCTACCTCCAGCATCCCGGCGGTGACCTCGCGCTCGCCCGGCGATACATGCTCCGAGCCGGTCGCCACGGCGTGCACGTCTCGCGCCATGGCAACTACGCAGGATCTCGCTCGCTGCTCATGGTGGGGACGGACAGTGAGCCCGGTCGCACCGTGGCGCACCTGGTCAAGCGAGGGGTCGAGGCGCTGGGCTTCGACGTGCACCTCAAGCTGGTTCCACCCGACGAGATGTACACGAAGTGGTGCGGAGTCCCTTCAGCGAAGGTGGCGATCTGCCCCAACGTCGGCTGGTTCGCCGACTTCTTCGACCCGGAGTCCCTCCTCGAACCCACGTTCAGCGGCCACGCGATCCGCCGCTCAGGTAGCAACAACTACTCCGTGCTCGACGACGCCGACATCAACCGCGCCATGCGACAAGCGTCGACCTTGCTGCCCGGGCCGGCGCGATGGCGCGCCTGGGCGGGCATCAACCGCATGGTGACCAAGCAGGTGCCCGGGATCCCTTACCTCTGGGACGTCAACTACGCGGTCGAGTCGCCCGACGTCCTGGGAGTCATTAATCCTTACTTCGGGTCGTGGGACCTGAGCTTCACGTCCCTGAAGCCCTAGACCGACTAGTAGGACGTCCTACTATTCAGGTGTGAGCGACATGGACGACGGCAGGGAACGCTGGCAGGCGCGGTACGACGCGGCGCGCAAGCGGGACGCCGACTTCACGACACTCTCCGGCGTCGAAGTCGACCCGGTCTACGGGCCGCCCGCGGGCTCGGGCTACCCCTCGTTCGAGCGCATCGGCTGGCCAGGGGAGTTCCCGTTCACTCGCGGCCTCTACCCGACCGGCTACCGCGGAAAGACGTGGACAATCCGTCAGTTCGCCGGCTTCGGCAATGCGCGACAGACCAACGAGCGCTACAAGATGATCATGGCGGCAGGTGGCAGTGGGCTGTCGGTCGCCTTCGACATGCCGACGTTGATGGGACGCGACTCGGACGACCCTCGCGCACTCGGCGAGGTCGGTCATTGCGGCGTCGCCATCGACAGCGCTGCCGACGTCGATGTCCTGTTCGCCGACATCCCCCTTCAGGACGTCACGACGTCGATGACCATCAACGGTCCGGCTGTCCCCGTGTTCTGCATGTATCTAGTCGCCGCGGAGCGTCAAGGTGCCGACATCTCCAAGCTCGATGGCACCCTGCAGACCGACATCTTCAAGGAATACATCGCGCAGAAGGAATGGCTCTT
>JAVEEE010000438.1 GCA_030840615.1 Frankiaceae bacterium
CTCATCGCCCTCTACCGGCCCGGCCCGATGGGTGAGGGCAGCCACATCAAATACGTCGAGCGCAAGCACGGCCGGCAGAAGATCGAGCCGATCCACCCGGAGCTCGAAGAGGCGTTGCACGACGTGCTCGACGACACCTACGGCGTGATCGTCTACCAGGAGCAGGTGATGGCGGCGGCGCAGAAGGTCGCCGGCTACTCGATGGGACAGGCCGACCTGCTGCGCCGCGCGATGGGCAAGAAGAAGAAAGAGATCCTCGACAAGGAGTACGTGCCGTTCGCGGCCGGCATGCGCGAGCGCGGCTACAGCGACGGGGCCATCGGCAAGCTGTGGGAGACGCTGATCCCGTTCGCCGACTACGCCTTCAACCGGTCGCATTCGGCCGGCTACGGGCTCGTGTCTTACTGGACGGCCTACTTCAAGGCCAACTACCCGGCTGAATACATGGCGGCGCTGCTCACGTCGACGAGCGACGACAAGGACAAGTCCGCGCTTTATCTGCACGAGTGCCGGCGGATGGGCATCAAGGTGCTGCCGCCCGATGTCAACTCCTCCGACGCCAACTTCACCCCGGTCGGCACCGACATCAGGTTCGGCCTGGCTGCCATCCGCAACGTCGGTGACAACGTCGTCGCGTCCATCGTCGGCACCCGGCGGTCGAAGGGGATGTACGCCGACTTCCCGGACTTCCTCAAGAAGGTCGAGCCGGTCGCGTGCAACAAGAAGGTCATCGAGTCGCTCATCAAGGCGGGCGGTTTCGACTCGCTGGGTCACACCCGGCAGGGGTTGCTGCGCGTGCATGCCGATGCCGTCGACGCGTGCATGGAGATCAAGCGAGCCGAGGCCATCGGCCAGTTCGACCTGTTCGGATCTGATGACGCGGGTGCAGACCCGGGTCCGGCGTTCGGGCTCGACCTCACGATCCCACTCGCGGAGTGGGAAAAGCCGACACTGCTGGCCTACGAGCGCGAGATGCTCGGCCTCTACGTCTCCGACCATCCCTTGTTCGGCATCGAGCACGTGCTCGCGGCAGCCGTCGACTGCCCGATCTCCGCGCTGACCGGTGAGGAGAAGGCCGACCAGTCGGTCGTCACCGTCGGCGGCATCCTGTCGACGCTGACCCGAAAGGTCACCAAGACCGGCAACGCCTGGGCGATGGCGGTGCTTGAGGACCTCGAGGGTGCCATCGAGGTCATGTTCTTCCCCGCCGCCTACCAGCTGTGCGGCATCCATCTCGCCGAAGACTCGGTGCTGCTGGTGCGCGGCCGGCTCGACAAGCGCGAGGACGTGCCGCGTCTCATCGCGATGGATGTGTCGGTGCCCGACGTCACCGTGCAACCGCGCGGTCCGATCACGATCACGTTGCCCGCAGCGCGCTGCACACCCCTGGTCGTCGAGCGCCTCACGGAGGTGCTCGCGACCCACCCCGGCACGACCGAGGTTCGCCTGCAGGTGCAGGCGGGGGAGAAGGTCACCGTGCTCCGGCTCGGTGACCGGTTCCGCGTCACGCCAACGAGCGCGTTGATGGCCGATCTCAAGGCACTGCTCGGCCCCGGCGCCATCACG
This sequence comes from Frankiaceae bacterium, assembly GCA_030840615.1. Classification (GTDB taxonomy): domain Bacteria; phylum Actinomycetota; class Actinomycetes; order JAFAQI01; family JAFAQI01; genus JAFAQI01. The sequence continues at coordinate 1,567 of JAVEEE010000438.1, forward strand.
GGCTGACGTCGTGCCGCGCGAACCATGAGGCTCGGCCGACGCCCGGCATTGCTCGAGGAGACCCTCGGTGCCGGCGTCGCGCTGCGCGGTCGCCTGTGGTGCGGCGACGGCACGGAGCACCCGGACGGACGTGTCGTGCTCGACCCGGTCGGGGCAGTCGTGACTTTCGGACCGACCCCACAGGTCGAGGTGCCGTTCGGCTGCTTCGAGGTGGTCGGCCGGTGGGTCGGCCCCGGACTCGTCGATGCGCACGTGCATCTGGCCTTCGGCGCACTGGACGACTTCGTGACGACGGGCGTCGTCGCGGTGCGCGACCTCGGCGCACCACCGGTCGATGCCATGACCTGGCGCGCCAATGCGGTCCCGCGGGTGCAGGTGGCGGGTCCGCTCCTGACCGCGCCGGGCGGCTACCCGTCGACGTCGTGGGGACGCGACGGGTTCGCTGCGTTCATCGACGACCCCGAGCAGGCCCGCCGCCTGGTCGCCGGACTCGCCGGTCAGGTCGACGTCGTCAAGCTCGCGCTCGAGCCGCGGTCCGGGCCGGTGCCGGCTCCGGCCGTCTGCGCCGCTGTGGTCGCGACCGCGCACGAAGCCGGACGCGAGGTCACCTGTCATGCCCTCTCGGTCGACATGGTCGAGCGGGCGCTCGACGCAGGCGTCGACGAGCTCGCCCACACGCCCGTGGAGCCGTTGCCGGCTGAGCTGGTGTCACGCATCGCGGCCGCGGGCGTCCGCGTCGTCTCGACGTTGCACACGTTCGTCGCCGGTGGCGACGGGCGGGCAGCGATCGCCAACGCGGCCGCGCTGGCTGCAGCAGGCGCCCCGCTGCGCTACGGCACCGACCTGGGCAACGCCGGCATCAAGGCAGGTGCGGACGTCCGCGAGCTCGAGCTGCTCGCCAAGAAGGTCGGGCTCGGCGCCGACGCAGCCTTGCGCGCCGCCATCGAGCCGATCCGAGCCGGTGCGACGGTCGGCCTCGTCGTGCTCGATGCAGACCCGCGCGACGACCCCGCTGCGTGGCGACACCCACGTGCGGTTGCCGTCGGCGGGACGCTGCTGCTGCGCCCGTGACAGTGATGGGCGACGCTTAGGCCGTGGACGGAGCCGCCTTTCGCGTGCGCGGGGTCGAGAAGACCTACCGCGCTGCCGGTCGTGGCACTTCGGGCGTCCGTGCCAACGCGGGGGTCGACCTCGACGTGCCCACCGGTGAGCTCTTCGGTCTGCTCGGGCCCAACGGCGCCGGCAAGAGCACGCTGGTGCGCCAGCTCGTCGGGCTGGCGCGCCCTGACCGCGGCAGCATCGAGCTGTTCGGCCACGACCTGCTCGCCGACCCGCGCCGTGCTGCCGGTTACGTCGCATACCTCGCGCAGGACGAGGCGGCGCTCAGTGAGCTGCCGGTCGGCCTCGCGGTCGAGACCACCGCGCGGCTGC
>JAVEEE010000439.1 GCA_030840615.1 Frankiaceae bacterium
GCGATCGGCGCGACGCCAGCGTCGCGCACGGCATACATGCCCGCCGTGTAGCCGAGGGCATGGATGCGGTTGGTCCACGCCTCGACGAAGTCGACAGCCGCTGCGACACAGCCCGCCTTCGACTCGTCGTAGTGCTCGAAGTCGTCGTAGATCGGGTTGCCCGCACCGAGGCCGAGCAGCTTCATCTTGTCGACCGCGCGTCCCGCGGCGTCGCGGCCGGCGGCTCGCGCGGTCGACGCTGTGAACGTCTTCTTCGTCGAGCGGGTGCACGGCGGCTGCAGGTCGACGAACGTCGGGATGAGCGACCAGCCGTTGGCCGTCACGGTCTTGACCCACTGGCTGTTGAGCTCGGCAGTGGGCTTGCAGGGAGTGGCGAGCTCCTTGCCGCCGAGGTAGATGTTCATGGCGCGGTAGGGAGAGCCCAGCCATGCGCGCATCGTGGCGGTCGGCGGCGGCTGGCATCCGTCGAAGCCTTCGCCGACGTAGACCGCGCGATGCGGCGCCGGACCGGCGGCCACAGCGGCCGCCAGCGCAAGGGCTGCCAGCATCAGCTCACCCGGTCGAGCGCGGCACTCAAGTGCGGTCGCATCGGCTGACCAACGGCCGCCATCTCCATCGCATACATCAACTTCCCCCCGCGTACGGCGTAGAGCCGCTTGTCCGCCTCGACGCGCTTGGCCGTCGCCGTGTGGCCGATCAAGTCGCTCTCGAGCTCGACATGATCACCCGCCGGCCCACTGACCAACCGACCGTAGAACACCTCGACGAGTCCCGCAGCGACACTGAGAACGACCTCCAGGTCGGTGGCCGACGTGGGGCGCCAGAAGCCCGACTGGCGCGCCAGCGGGCGCTCGTCGTCGACCGCCCAGGACTCGCTCGTGAACGCGATCACCGGCTTGCCGTAGCAGGCGAACGTGATCTCCTCGCCGTAACGGAAGTCCGCCTCCAGCGTCGGGTAGCCACCGACGCCTTCGCCCCGCCAGGTGCCCAGCAGGAAAGCAAACGGCCGGACGAGGTCGGGCAGGTCATCCATGAAACGAGACTAGATCGGGCCGGCGGCCCGCCGCCGGCAGCAGATCGGGGTCAGCTCACCAGGAGATCGGGATGCGTGCGGAACCACTCGATCGTCCGCAGCAGCCCGTCGTCGAGCGACACCTTGGGCTCCCAGCCCAGCACGTCGCGGGCGAGCTCGATGTCCGGCTGCCGGATCGTCGGGTCGTCGACCGGCCGGTCGATGAAGGTGATCTCCGACGACGACCCCGCCAGCGTGCGGATGCGCTCGGCGAGCTCGAGCATCGAGACCTCGTGCGGGTTGCCGATGTTGACCGGTCCGGCGTGGTCGGAGTGCACCATCCGCAGCACACCCTCGACGAGGTCGTCGACGTATTGGATCGACCGTGTCTGCGACCCGTCGCCCGCCACCGTGATCGGCTCGCCCAGCAGCGCCTGACGGATGAACGTCGGGATGGCGCGGCCGTCGTCGGGCCGCATCCGCGGGCCGGCGGTGTTGAAGATGCGCACGATGCCGGTGTCGACGCCGTGATGACGCCGATAGGCCATCGTCATCGCTTCGGCGAACCGCTTGGCCTCGTCGTAGACGCCGCGCGGGCCGACCGGGTTGACATGACCCCAGTAGCTCTCCGGCTGCGGATGCACCTGCGGGTCGCCGTAGGTCTCCGACGTCGACGCGAGCAGGTAGCGCGCGTGCTTCTCCTTGGCCAGCCCCAGCGCGTGCATGGTGCCGATCGAACCGACCTTCAACGTCTGGATCGGCAGCTGGAGATAGTCGATCGGTGAGGCCGGCGACGCGAAGTGGAGCACGAAGTCGACCTTGCCGGGCACGTGCAGGAAGTTCGTGACATCGGCCCGCACGAGCCGAAACCGCACGTGGTCGACGAGGTGCTCGACGTTGTTCGGCGTACCGGTCAGGAAGTTGTCGACGCAGATGACCTCGGCGCCGTCGGCAAGGAAACGCTCACACAGGTGAGAGCCGAGAAAACCCGCACCGCCGGTGATGACCACGCGCTGGGACGCGGTGGCGGTCACCAGCCGAAACCGGTGACCCGCAGGCCGGCTTCTTCAGCAGCGGCAGGGTCGATCGCACCCCGGCCGTCGAGGACGAGGTCCCCGGTCATGCTCCGCTTGAGCGAGTCGAGGTCGAGGTCGGCGAAGTCGTCCCACTCGGTGACGAGGACGACCGCGTCGGCACGGTCCGCCGCGTCGTAGGCGTCCGCTGCCATCCGTACGCCGAGGGCGTCGGCGTCGCTCAGCTGCTTCACGACCGGATCGTAGGCGCTGACGATGACCCCGGCCGAACGCAGCCGACGGATGATCTCGAGGGCAGGTGCGTCGCGGAGGTCGTCGGTGCCGGGCTTGAAGGCCAGGCCGAGGATCGCGATCCGTCGACCCTTCAGCACCTTCAACGCCGCCTGCAGCTTGCGGATGACCGAGGCGCGCTGAGCCTGGTTGACGTCGGTCGTCGCGCGCAGCAACGGCGCGCTGTAGCCGTAGTCGACCGCCGTCGCGATCAGCGCCGCGAGGTCCTTGCCGAAACACGAGCCACCCCAGCCGAGACCCTGCTGCAGGAAGCGCGACCCGATCCGCTCGTCCGAGCCGATGGCCGGCAGCACCTGACGCGCGTCGGCGCCGACCAGCTCGCAGATGGACGCGATCTCGTTGGCAAAGCTGATCTTCGTCGCGAGAAAGGCGTTGGCGGCGTATTTCACCATCTCCGCTGACGGCAGGTCAGTGACGATGAGCTGCGGCTGGCGCTCGGGGCGGCCACCGGGGAAGGACTGCGCGAGAACGGGCGCGTAGAGCTCGGCCACCTTCTTGGGTGAGCCGTTCTCGCCACCGAGCACGATGCGGTCGGGGTAGAGGAAGTCCTCGATCGCGCAACCCTCACGCAGGAACTCCGGGTTGGACACCACCGAGAACTTCGGGCCGCCGGTGCGCGGCAGCGCCTCCTCGATGACCGTGCGGACCCAGTTGCCGGACCCGACGGGAACGGTGGACTTGTTCACGACGACCGTGCCGTCGGTCATGTTCGACGCGATCCCGTGCGCAGCGGACTCGACCTGCGAGAGGTCGGGCGCGCCACCGACACCCGGCGGAGTGCCCACGCAGAGGAAGACCACCTGCGCGCCGGCGATGTCGCTCATGTCGACGCTGAACGTCAACCGTCCGGTCGTGGTCGCCTCGGTGAGCAACTCGGCCAAACCGGGCTCGAACAGCGGGACCTGGCCCGCCGCGAGCTGGTAGACCCGGTTGGCATCGACGTCGATGCCGAAGACGTCGTGCCCCAACCAGGCGAAACAGGTCGCAGTGACCGTGCCTACATAGCCCGTGCCAATCACGGCGACGCGCGACATCTGGACGTCCCCTCGTTCGGTGTCCCCTGCAGAGAACAACGAAGGAGGGGCGGAAAAGTTGCTCTCCGGGCTGGGCGGGGACCGGGGCCCAGCTCGTCATCCTAGTCCGAAGTGACTAGGGCCAATGACCCCGGATAGCCATGCGGGCGATTCCATCGGTGGCCGACATATGGCTAGTCGGGAAGTTCAGTGCCCAGTGAACGAAGGGGACGGCGTTGCATCAGGACTCTCAGACCGTCCCCGTCACGGTCACGGTCCCCCTTCCGCGGCACCATCCGGCCGGCAATCCGGACGGCCACCTCCCCTTCACCGGTGCCCCGCTCGACGCGCTCGCCGCTGCCGGACTGCTCCTCGGGCTGACCGGAGCCGCCCTCATGACCGCCTTACGCCGAAGGAGACCGGTGTGACCTCGAATAGTCGTTCGCGCATCGTCATAGCCGCGACGGGCCTGGCCGCCGTGGCCTGCTCGAGCCTCGCAGCTTTCGCCGACACCTCGACCGTGCCAGTGACTACCCTCGTCGCCACCGGCACCCGCACCCTCTCGGTGACCGACGTCGCCGGTGCCGCCGTCGGCGCCGGCGGCCTGCCGCTCGGCGCCGGTCACGGCGGCGCATTCCTCGTCAACGTGTCGGACACCCGCTACAAGAATGCGGGCTACCAGGTGTCGGCGACGATGACCAACCTCTACCCCTACGCCGGCGGCAACTTCGACTTCAACGGCACGCCGATCCCGTCCAGCGCGGTCAGCGTCGACTACCCCGGCGGTGCGCTCGACCTGCTCAACGTCAAGAGCCTTGTCGCTCCGGTCGTCACACTGACCGGCACCCTCAACCTCGGGCCGATCCTCGGCAACGCCGTCAGCATCAACCAGGTCGTCGACGGCGGCGAGACAACCGTGCAGAGCCTCGCCGACACCATCACGAAGGGCACGCTGGCGGCCGCGTTGAGCGAGCTGCCGGTGACGTTGCAGACCGGTGAGACCGGTGCGTTCAGCGCCGCGGACGGACTGCCGGGCGAGCCCGGCTCGCACGCCAACCCGACCAGCAAGGTGCTGATGAGCGGCGATGCGCAGCAACCGTTGAAGACCGCACTGCTCAGCGCCCTCAACACCACGCTCGGCGGCGACACCGCGCAGCAGCTCATCGACGCCGGCATCCTCGACCAGACCGCGGTCGTGGCGGCCGTCGCTCAGCAGCTGGGTGTCGCGCCCAACCTGTTCACCGCCGGGCAGATCACGTCGATGCTGACAACGCTGACCAGCACGGTCACCGACCTGGTCGGCAACATCATCGGACAGACCGGCTCCTACAACACGATGCCTGCACTGTCGATCGACGTGCCGTCGTCGGCGAGCGCCGGGGTCTACCGCGGCCAGCTCGTCGTCACCTTGATGGACAAGTAGCAAGCTGCCCAGCTCGCACGCCCGGCGGCCATAGGCTTCGCCCGTGCCCCTGCGTCGTACCGCGTCCGTCGTCGCCGCCGTGGCGGCGACGTTCGCGGTTGCGGCCCCGGCCGGTGCCGTGCAGACCAAGACGTTCGGGCTGCAGGCGAGCGGGTCGCGGACGACGATCGTGCACCCCGCCGGCCCCGGTGTGGTGCACGACAGCGTCGTCGTCTTCAACCGCGTCGCGACGCCGATCACCGTCGACCTCGACGTCGTGTCGGAGACCCGCAAGCCCGACGGCAACTACGAGCCGGGCCCGTCCGGCGAAGGTCTCGCCGGGATGATCGACCTGTCGACGCGGCAGGTGCGGCTCGCGCCGCATGCGCGTCGTACGGTCCCGTTCACGATCGACCGGCCGGGCTCGGCGAGCGCGCCCCTCTATGCGGCGATCACGGCCGTGGCGGCCTCTCGCGACGCGGGCGGCGGCCTGGGTGTGACCGAGCAGCTCGCCGTGCTGGTCGGGGTGACGGCCGGCGGGGCCGACGACGACGGGGGTCTCAGCCCGGCGGAGCTGGCCGCGATCATCCTGGTCGCGCTGCTGGTGGCGGCCCTGGGCGTGACCGCCTACCGGCGGCGTGGCCTATCTTTCCGACATGCCTCTCGACCCTGAGATCGACACCCTGCTCCGAGCGATGGCCGGGCTCAACGCCCCGCCGCTAAGCCAAGGGACGCCTGAGTCCGCGCGGGCCGGCTTCCGGTTCATGACCGTCGACATGCGCCGGCCCGAAAGCGTCATCCAGGTCAAGGAGACCGCTGACGTCACGATCCCGACTGCCGACGGCGACCTGCCGGCGCGGATCTATCGCCCCGACCGCGACGGGCCGCTTCCGACCGTCGTGTTCGTGCACGGCGGCGGTTTCGTCATCGGCGACATCGAGACGCACGACAACCAGAGCCGGGCCATCTGCGCCGGCGCGGACGCCGTCGTCGTCAGCATCGACTATCGGCTGGCACCGGAAGCGCCGTGGCCGGCGCCGGTCGACGACGCCTATGCCGCGGTGCGGTGGGCCGCCGACCACATCGACGAGCTGGGTCGCGACGCCGACCGGCTGGCCGTCGCCGGTGACAGTGCGGGCGGCAACATCAGCGCCGTCGTCGCGCAGCTGTGCCGCGACGCCGGTCCGCGGCTGGCCGCGCAGCTGCTCATCTATCCGGGCACCGACATGGACCCGGACGGCCCCTACCAGTCCCGCATCGACAACGCCGAGGGCTACTTCCTCACCGCCGACGACATGCTGTGGTTTCGCAACCACTACGTCGGTGAGACGGCCGACTGGGCTGATCCGCGGATGTCACCGCTGAAGGCGGGCGATCTGTCCGGCCTGGCACCGGCCGTCGTCGTCACCGGCGAGTTCGACCCGCTCCGCGACGAGGGTGAGGCTTACGCCGACGCGTTGAAGGCCGCGGGCGTCGAGGTCGACGCGCAGCGTTACGACGGCATGATCCACGGGTTCTTCGACATGGGCCCGCTGTCCAAGGCGGCGCAGGCCGCGACGGACGACGCCGTACGACGGTTCCGCACGCTGTTGTGGCGCTGACCGCACCATGAGCTTGCCGCGGCTGGTCGTGAAGGTGACGGCCGGCGCCGAGGCGGCCGAGCGTTGCGCGCAGGCGTTCACCGTCGCCGCCGTCGGGGTGGCCAGCGGCGCGGAGGTGTCGCTGTGGCTGACGGGAGAGGCGGCGTGGTTCGCGCTGCCGGGCCGGGCGGAGAGCTTCGAGCTCGCGCACTCACCGCCCCTCGCCGACCTGCTCGGCGCGGTGCTCGCCGGCGGGCAGGTCACGTTGTGCACGCAGTGCGCGGTCCGGCGCGAGATCTCCGCTGACGACGTCCGCGACGGGATTCGCATCGCGGGCGCGCAGACGTTCGTCGAAGAAGCGCTCACCGAGGGAACGCAAGCCCTCGTCTACTGACACGCGCGAGTTGTCAGCGTGTGGTCGAGCCAGAGGTCGATCAGCGCCTGACAGGTGCGTCGGTGCCGGCGCGCTGAGCGGGTACGACGGGCGAGCTGCCGTTCGCGTTGTTCGTTTCGTCGGCGTCGTCGTCCTTGTTGCGGCGCTTCCACAAGAGGAACAGCAACAGCCCGATCAGCAACAGGATGATGAGACCGATCGCGAAAGGCACGAGCACGTGGCGGTTCTTCGCCAGCGGGACCGGATGCGCCTTGACCGGCTTGGCCGCGGTGCCGGCGGCGACCGGGAAGG
>JAVEEE010000465.1 GCA_030840615.1 Frankiaceae bacterium
GGGACCGGCAGCCCACACAGGTGCGCACCGGCTCCGCGCGCTTCGTCACCTGGAGAGTCTAGCCCTGCGACCCCGAATCCGCTTCTGGCGTCGCGTCGGCCCCCCCGCCCTCCGGCGCCGTGTCCGGTCGGATGTCGATGCGCCAGCCGGTCAGGCGGGCCGCGAGCCGGGCGTTCTGCCCTTCCCGGCCGATCGCCAGCGAGAGCTGGTAGGCGGGGACCACGACCCGGGCGGCCTTCGCGGCCGCGTCGACGATCGTGACGGAGTTGACCTTGGCCGGTTGCAGCGCCTCGGCGAGGAACTGGGCCGGGTCGGCGTGCCAGTCCACGATGTCGATCTTCTCGCCGTGCAGCTCGTTCATCACGGCGCGGGCGCGAGCCCCGAGTGGACCGATGCAGGCACCCTTCGCGCGCACGGTCGCCACCTTGGACTGCACGGCGATCTTCGTGCGATGGCCGGCCTCCCGGGCAATCGCGCAGATCTCCACCGAGCCGTCGGCGATCTCCGGGACCTCGAGCGCGAACAGCTTCCGCACGAGGTTGGGGTGCGTGCGCGACAGCGTGATCTGCGCCCCGCGCAGGCCCTTGTGCACCTGGAGGACGTAGCAGCGCAGCCGCTCGCCGTGGACGTAGTTCTCCCCCGGCACCTGCTCCGCAGGCGGCAGCACCGCCTCGACATCGCCCAGGTCGACGAACACCGGCCCGTCCGCGCGCATCCCGGAGTGCGCCTGGATGACACCGCTGACGACGTCGCCTTCCTTGCCGGCCCATTCGCCGTAAGTCGTCTCCTGCTGGGCGTCGCGCAGCCGGCTCATGATCACCTGCTTGGCGGTCATGGCGGCGATGCGGCCGAAGTCACTGGGTGTGTCGTCCCACTCGCGCGTGACCGCACCGCTCTCGTCGACTTCCTGTGCCCACACCTGCACCTCGCCCGCCTTGCGGTCGAGCTGCACCCGGGCATGCGCGGCCGCGCCTTCGGTGTGGAGGTAGGCGGCCAGCAGCGCGCTCTCGATCGCCTCGACGACGGTGTCGAACGAGACGTCCTTCTCGCGCACCAGCCCGCGCAGCGCGGTGACGTCGATGTTCATGACGACGCCTCCTGCCGGCTGAACTCCACCTGCACGTGGCCAGGCCCGATGTCGGCGTAGGACACGACCCGTTCGGCACCGTCGACGTCGAAGGTGACGCCCGCGTCATCGGCCGAGCGCACCCGACCGGTGACAGCCCCCCCGTCAGTCAGCGCCGCCTGCACCAACCGGCCGACCGCGCGGCGCCAGTGCCGGGGCTGGGTGAGCGGCCGGTCGACGCCCGGGGAGCTGACCTCCAGCGTGTAAGGGGAATCGCCCATGACTGCGTCGCCGTCGAGCGCGTCGGAGATCACGCGGGAGATGTCCGCGACCGCGTCGAGGTCGAGGCCGCCGTCCCGGTCGACGATCACACGTACGACGCTGCGCCGGCCGGCCGCAGTGATCGAGACGTCCTCGAGGTCGTAGCCGGCACCGGCGACGACCGGCTCGAGCGCGTCCCGTACCCGCTGCCGGGAGACAGCCGCCATCGCCGCCACCTCCCGATGTTCTCTTGTGTCGTGCGCGTACCCCTAACAGCGTAGTCGCGGATGGCAGACTCGGCGGCCATGACCATGACCCGGCGCGCGCTGCTGCGCGGCGCCGTCGGAGTGGTCGCGCTTGCGGCCGCTGGCTGCCGCAGGCACCGCCGGCTCCCGTCCGCGCCCGCGCTCACACCGGCGGACGCTGTTGCGGTGCAGGCGGCCTACGACGCCGAGCTCGCGCTGCTCGCGGCCTATGACGCCGGCACCGCGAGTGGCGACCCGGCGGCTGTTCAGATCGCCCGCAGCACCCACGAGGCCCACCTGACTGCCCTGCACGACCTCCTGCCACCCGGCGACGGATCGGCCAGCCCGAACTCGACGCCGGTGCTGTCGGGTGACATGTCCAAGGCGGAGGACGCCAGCGCGGTCACGTTGCGGACCGCGGCGGTCGCCGCCGCGGACGGCCGGGCAGCGGCTCTGCTCGCGAGCATCGCGGCGTCCCACCGATCGATCGGGCAGGGCTCGCGGCCGCCAAGGAGCTCGCGATGACCACGCTCGCGGCCGCGCAAGCCGCTCTCGCCGTCGCGCACCAGGTGGTCTACGGCTACGGCGTCGTGGTCGCAAAACTGGCAGGGCATGCGCGCACCGCCGCGCTTCGCCGACTGGTCGAGCATCAGCTGTCCCGCGACCGGTTGGCCGACATCGTTCACGTGGAAGGCGGCGTGCCGGTTGCGGCGAGGCCGGCATATGCGCTGCCGTTCTCGTTGAGCGACGCGATGGATGCGTACCGACTAGCCGCGTCGCTCGAAGACGCCGTGGCCGGCACCGCCTGGGACCTCGTCGCCATGTCTGCCGCTGCGAGCCACCCTCGTCAGGTCGCCGTCGACGCACTGGGCGACGCGGCTGCCTGGGCCACCTGGTGGCGGTCCTTGACCACCACGTCCGGAGAGCCGGCGCTGCCGGGTCAGCCCGAGCCGAGCCAGCCGTCGACGACACCTACCAGCTCGCCGAGCTCGTCGATCACGCCGTCCGGGTCGACGTCGTAGCCGGGAACTGCGTCGTTGCGCAACCACACCGTCCGCATCCCGACCGCCTTCGCGCCGTAGATGTCGTCGTGCGGCCGGTCACCGACGAAGACCGCCTGCTGAGGTGCGACGTCGACGGCGTCAAGTAGCGCAGCGAACGCGTCGGCGTGCGGCTTCACCCACTCCAGGTCGCTCGTGTAGACGCGGGCGTCGAGCAGGTCCAGCAAGCCGTCGCGAGCGAGCCACGCCTCGTGCTGCGCGCGCGGCCAGTGGGTGTTGGACAGCAGCCCGGTGCGCAGCCCACGCTCGCGCAGCGCCTTCATCACGGCGACGGCGTCCTGTCGCGCGTGGCTCGTCGGCGACCAGTGGTCGAGGTAGCTCGCCACCGCCTGCGCGTGCAGCGCGTCCTCGACCGGCAGCCCGACCGCCGCGCTCGCCGCCCGCAGCACCTCAGCGGTCGTGGCGCTGCGCATGGTGGTCGCGGTGCGGGCCCAGACCTCGCGCTCGGCGGCGAGCAACGCGGCCGCCACCTCGTCGGACCGCTCCGGCGCCAGGACCCGAGCCGCAACCTGCCATGCGTCGAGAAGGTCGACCGAGTGGAACGTCGTCAACGTGCCGCCCCAGTCGAACAGAACCGCCTCGATCACGCCGCTGCCGCTGGTTACCGGGTGAGCTCGGCGACGACCGAGGCGAGGGCGACGTTGCGGCGCTCGCCCGTACGCCGGTCCTTGACCTCGACCTCGCCCTGAGCAAGTGCCTTGCCCACGACGACGATCGTCGGCATGCCGAGCAGGTCGGCGTCAGCGAACTTCCCCCCCGCCGACGCGTTGCGGTCGTCGAGCAGGACGCGCCGTCCCGCCGCCTCCAGCTCGCCGGCGAGCGCGACAGCTGCGTCGAGCTGCTCACTCGGCTCACCCGGTTTGGCCTTGCCGACCGGCACGACGTGCACGTCGTACGGCGCGACCGACGCCGGCCAGCACAGTCCGCGGTCGTCACCGTTCTGCTCCGCGATCGCCGCCACCGCCCGCGAGACACCGACGCCGTACGAGCCCATCGTGATCCGGATCGCCTCGCCCTCCGGACCCTGAGCGTCGAGTGCGAACGCGTCGGCGAACTTGCGACCGAGCTGGAAGATGTGACCGATCTCGATGCCGCGCGCGATCGTCAGCTCACCGCCGCACCGCGCGCACCGGTCGCCGTCACGGATCTCGACGCTGCCCAGCTCGCCGGCCGGCTCGAAGTCGCGACCACGCGTCACGAACGCCGCGTGCTTGTCGACCTCGTTGGCGCCGGTGACCCATGCACTGCCGGGCACGACGAGTGGGTCGACGAGGTAGCGCACGCCCATCTCGGCGAGGAGCTGCGGGCCGATGTAGCCGCGGATCAGCCGCGGCTCCTGCGCGAGATCGCCGGCGTCGGCCTGGGCGACCTCGACGGGTTCCAGCTGACCGCCGATCCGCTTCAGGTCGACCTCGCGGTCGCCGGGGACCCCGACCACGAGGAGCTGCCACTGCGCGTCACCGGGCGTCCGCGTCTTGAGGACGACGTTCTTCAGGGTGTCGGCGCCGGTGAACTCGCGCCCCTGCCCGGAGACCAGATCGGTCAGCGTGTTGAGCCGTGCCACCAGCGTCTCGATCGTCGGGGTGTCCGGCGTGTCGAGCACCTGTTGCTCCGGCTGCACCGTGGGGTCCTGCTTCGGCGGTGCGGCGATCTCGACCGCCTCGGTGTTGGCGGTGTAGTCACACGACGCGCACTGCACGAACGTGTCCTCGCCGTTGTCGGCGGGCGCGAGGAACTCCTCGCTCGCCGAACCACCCATCGCACCCGAGACCGCGAACGCGATGCGGAAGTCGAGACCCAGCCGTTCGAAGATCCGCTGGTAGGCGACGCGGTGCGCGTCGTACGACGTCTGCAGGCCGTCGTCGTCGAGGTCGAAGGAGTAGGAGTCCTTCATGACGAACTCGCGACCGCGGAGCAGCCCCGCGCGGGGTCGTGCCTCGTCGCGGTACTTCGTCTGGATCTGGTAGAGCGTCACGGGGTAGTCGCGGTAGGACGCGTATTCGCCCTTGACGAGCAGCGTGAACAGCTCTTCGTGCGTCGGCGCCAGGAGGTAGTCGATGGACTTGCGGTCCTTGAGCCGGAAGATGCCCTCGCCGTAGTCGGCGTAGCGACCGCTGTCCTCGAAGATCTCGCGCGGGATGAGCGCCGGGAACAGCACCTCCTGCGCCCCGATGCGATCCATCTCCTCGCGGACGACCTGGCCGACCCGGTCGAGGACGCGCTTCCCCAGCGGCAGCCAGGTGTAGATCCCCGGCGCCGTACGACGGATGTAGCCGGCGCGGACGAGAAGCCGATGCGAGGGCACCTCGGCGTCGGCCGGGTCCTCACGCAGGGTGCGCAGGAAGAGCTGCGACATTCGGGTGACCACGGCGACAGGCTATCGGCGCCCGTCGTTGGGTCCCTTCGATTTGTTGCCATCCCGGCAAAGCAGGCAGGCGACCTGCTGCCCGCCGCCGACGTCGAAGAGCGACGGGTCGACGCAGTCGTCCCGGAACTCGACCCGGACGCCGCCGGCGGCCGGCGTGATGTCGCGGATGCCCGTCCAGGTCGGCTCGTGCGGATCGTCGGCACGGATGCGCTCGAGCAGGTCGACGACGTCCTGGGCCGGGTGGCCGCTGCCGACGGGAACCGTGGCCGTGAGCGAGGGCTCGTCCAGTGCCGCGAGGTCGCCGACAGTCCGCCGCTCGCGGTCGAACTCGTCGTCCGGGTGCGCCAGCCAGTGCCGCTCCAGCAGGTCGCGCAGATCGCGGCTCTCCCACCCGCAGATCTCGAACGCGACCGGGCAACGGGGGTGGAACGAGCAGCCGAGAGGTGGCTGGGCGGCGTCCGGGATCTCGCCACGGGGCAGGTCGCGCGGCACGCTCTTGGTCGGGTCGGGCTCGGGGATCGCGCGCAGCAGCGACTGCGTGTAGGGGTGCTTCGGGTCGGCGTAGATCTGCTCGGCCGGTCCGTACTCGACGATGCGACCGAGATACATGATCGCGATCGTGTCGCAGAAGAACTTCGCGGTGGCGAGGTCGTGCGTGACGTAGACGTAGGTCAGGCCGAGGTCCCGCTTCAGCTCGATCATCAGCTCGAGGATCTTGGCGCGAACGCTCATGTCGAGCATCGACACCGGCTCGTCGGCGACGAGCAGGTCCGGGCCGAGGATGATCGCGCGGGCGATGACGGCACGCTGCTTCTGGCCGCCGGAAAGGTCGCCGGGGTATTTGTGCAGGAACAGCTCCACGGGGCTGAGCCCGACACGATCGAGTGCCTCGGAGACGGTGGCGCGAACCTTGTCGTCGTCGTCGGTGACCCCGTGGATGCGCAGCGGGTGGCCGATCGCGGCCAGCAGCTCCATGGCCGGGTTGAGTGAGGCGTTCGGGTCCTGGAACACCATCTGCATGCGTTGGCGCATCGGACGCAGCGTCTTCTCACGCATCTCGGTGATGTCGGTGCCGTCGAACCGGATGCGCCCAGCGGTGATGGGGACAGTGCGCAGGATCGCGCGGCCCAAGGTGGTCTTGCCGCTGCCGGACTCGCCGACGACTCCCAGCACCTCGCCGCGTCTCAGGGCGAAGCTCACGCCGTCGACGGCCTTGACGGATCCGTGTTCGCGGCCGGTGAAACGCTGCAACACCCCGCCGCGCAGCGCGAAGTGCACGCGGAGATCCTCGACCTCCAGCAGTGGCGGATCAGGCTTCGTCTGCGACACCGATGGCCTCCCGTTCGAGGGGAGCCGAGCCCCCGGGGGGGATCTGGTCGTCCGGTCCATGCAGCCAGCAGGCGACGTCCTGGTTGAGCTCGGTGGTGACGACCGGCGGGTGCCGTTGCGGGCAGACCGTCATCGCGTCCGGACACCGCGGATGGAACCGGCAACCTGACGGTGGCGCGATCAGGTCGGGCGGGGCACCGGGGATGTAGTGCAGCGACGTGGTCGAAAGGCTGATCGTCGAAGCGAGCAGCTCACGTGTGTAGGGATGTGCCGGCCGGGCGAACACTGCGCGCGCGTCCCCCAGCTCGGCAATGCGACCGGCATACATCACGGCTACCCGCTCGCAGGCTTCGGCGATGATGCCGAGGTTGTGCGTGATGAGCAGGATCGACGTGTCGAAGTTGCGCTTGACGTCGGCGAGGATCGTCAGGATCTGCGCTTCGACGAGCACGTCGAGCGCCGTCGTCGGCTCGTCCGCGACCACGAAGGCGGGGTTGAGCACCAGTGCCAGCGCGATCATGATGCGCTGCCGCATCCCGCCGGAGAACTCGTGCGGATAGTTGGTGAACCGGGTGGGCGGGATTCCCATCGCGCCCAACGTGTCGATCGCCCGGCGGCGCATCTGCTCCTTCGACAACTCGGGCTGATGGGTGCGCAACGTCTCGAGGAAGTGCTGTGACACGCGCATGAGTGGGTTGAGTCGCGTCATCGGCTCCTGGAAGATCAGACCCAGCTGAGGCCCACGCAGCGAACGCAGCCGGCGCCGTGACATCCCGACCAGGTCCTCGCCCTCGAAGAGCACGTGACCGGCAACTTTCGCGGCGTCGGGCAGCAGGCCGAGCACCCCTCGACCGAGCGTCGACTTGCCGCATCCTGACTCGCCGACCAGACCGAGGGTCTCGCCGCGCCGGATGTCGAACGACACGCCGTCGACCGCACGGACGGCACCGCGTGCGGTGCCGTACCAGATGCGCAGGTCGCGCACCGACATGACGGTGTCGGGACGCACGTGATGCAGCTCAGGCGTCGTCGTCACGCGGCACCTCGCCCTCGTCGTCGACGATGTTCACGGGCAGGAGCTGGCGATGGCGCAGGACCGGGTTGAGCAGGTCGTTCAGGCTCTCGCCGACGAGCGTGAGTCCGGTGACGAGCAGCACGATGGCGAGGCCGGGATAGACCGACGTCCACCAGATGCCGCCGGCGGCCTCCCCCAGCGCCCGCTGCAGGTCGTATCCCCATTCGGCGGCCTCGGTGGGCTGCACGCCGTAACCGAGGAACCCGAGACCGGCCAGCGTGAGCAGAGCGTCCGCGGCATTGAGGGTGGCGATGACCGGCACGTTCTGGACGACGTTGCCGAAGACGTAACGGCCGATGACGGTCCGCGGCTTCGCGCCGAGGATGCGCGCAGCTTCGACGTAAGGCTCCTCCCGCACGCTGATGACGCTGTTACGGATGACGCGGAAGTACTGCGGGATGTAGACGACGGTGATCGAGATGGCCGCGGACATGATGCCGCTGAAGGAGGCACCGAGAAACCCGAACTTCCCGCGCAGCAGGAAGGCGATGAGGATCGCCAGCAGCAGCGACGGGAAGGCGAACATCGCATCCATCACCAGCACGAGGCCGCGGTCGAGCGGCCCGCCGTAGTAGCCGGAGAAAAGACCGAGTGGTACGCCGAGCAGCATCGAGATCACGACCGCGATGGCGACGACCTCGAGCGCCGTGCGCGAACCGTAGACGATGTGGCTGAACACGTCGGTGTCCATGATGTTGGTGCCGAACCAGTGGTGCACGTTCGGTGGTGCGCTCTTCGGGAAGCGATGGCCGTGGCCGTCGAGGTATTGGGTGAAGGAGTAAGGCGAGATCCACGGCGCGAATATCGCGAACACGACGAAGACGAGCACCAGCGCGCAGCCGACGTAGAGGACCCACTTCGGCAGCCCACGCGCCTCGGCCACCGGTGCGAGCGCGCGTCGAAGTCCAGCGAAACGGCCGCGGCCCACCTGGCGCTGCGCCGGCACCGGCGCAGCGGTCGGAGTCATGAACTCGCTCGTCACGAATACCTCACCCGCGGGTCGATGAGGGCGGTGACGACGTCGATGACCAGGCTGACACTGACGACGATGAGCGCGAACACGGTGACGATGCCCTGAACCATCACGTAGTCGCGGTTGTTGAGATAGCGGATGAGCGCCTGGCCGATGCCGGGCCAGTTGAACGTCGTCTCGGTGAGCACGGCACCCGACAGCAACAGTGCCGCCTGCAGACCGATCACCGTGACGACCGGCACCAGGGCGTTGCGAAACGCATGGCGCAGGACGACACGGTGCTCGGGGATGCCCCGCGCCCGGGCCGCCTCGATGTAGTCGTGCTTGAGAGTCTGAATCACGTTGACGCGCACCAAGCGGATGAAGACACCGCAGACAAGGAGGCCCAACGTCAGACCGGGCAGGATGAGGTGCACGAGCACGTTGCGGAGCCCGCCCCAGTCTCCACTGATGACGGCGTCCACGAGATAGATGTTGGTGTGCGCCTCGCCCTGCAGGTGAATGTTGACCAACGTGTCGGCCTGACCGGAGCTCGGCAACCAGTGCAGCTTCGCGACGAACAGCAGCTGGAAGAGGATGCCTATCCAGAACACCGGGGCGGCGTAGGTCAGTACGCCGAACAACCGGCCGAAGACGTCGAGAGGCGTATCTCGGTAGCGGCCGATCAGCACACCGATCCCCAGACCCAGGACCAGCGCGAAGATCATGGCGGCGACGGCGAGCTCGAGAGTTGCGGCGCCCTCGTGGGCGACCACGTCGGTGACGGTGCGGTTGCTCGAGGTGGACGTGCCGAAGTCGCCGTGGAAGATGCCGTTGAAGTAGTCGCCGTACTGGGCGACGATTGACTTGTCGAAGCCCAGCTCGTGCCGCTGCTTTTCAATGACCGCCTGCGGGGCGCGGCCCCCGAGCGACGCCTGCACCGGGTCGCCGGGCGCCACCCGCATCAGGATGAAGACGACCGTCAGCAGGATCCACACCATGGGGATGACGAGGAGCAGCCGCGTCACGAGATAACGCGGCAGGGACCCGCTCGAGCGCGCCATCAGTCACATCTCCCCGGGGAGAGAGCAGCGGACCGATGCCGGAGGTTACACCGGCATCGGTCCGCCTCTCGTCAGGACTTGCCGAGCACCCAGAACCGGAAGGTGTAGTCCGGCAGGAGGGTGTCCTGCACGCCGGTGATGGTGCCCGTGGTGATGGCGATCTGCTTGCCCTGCCAGAGCGGAATCACCGGTGCATCGGCGACCGAGGCTTCCTGGATCTTCTGGAAGTCGCTCGTGCGCGCCGCTGCGTCCGTGCTGCCCTGCTCGTCCGTGAGCAGCTTGTCCACGGTGGGGTTGCTGTAGTGGTTGTTCAGGAACGAAGCCGAACCGTAGAAGTTGGCGACGTAGTCGTCGGTGTCCGGGTAGTCCGGGAACCAACCGAGCTGGTAGGCCGGGCACTTGTCCGCGAGACAGTTGCCGGTGTACTGCTCCCACTCCGTCGACTGCAGGTCGACCTTGAACAACTTGCTGCCTTCGAGCTGCCGCTTGATCTCGGTGTACTCGTCACTCGACAGCGCGCCGTAGTGGGTCGGGGTCCACCAGATCTGGATGTTGACCGGAGTCTTGACCCCGGCGTCCTTCAGCTCCTTGGCCGCGCTCGCCTTGTCTCCACCGGCACCGAACTCGGTCTTGTAGACGTCCTCGTGGCCGTCGAGGCCGTTGGGAACCATCGAGTAGAGCGGGTCCACGGTGCCCTCGTAGACGTTCTTCGCGATCGAGGCACGGTCGATGACGAACGCCGCGGCCCGGCGGATCGCCTTCTTCTGAGCGGCGTCGCTACCCGGCATCGTCTTCAGGT
Organism: Frankiaceae bacterium; assembly: GCA_030840615.1. Classification (GTDB taxonomy): domain Bacteria; phylum Actinomycetota; class Actinomycetes; order JAFAQI01; family JAFAQI01; genus JAFAQI01. The sequence continues at coordinate 10,221 of JAVEEE010000465.1, forward strand.
TGAAGACCAGGTAGCGAATAGCGCCACCCGGGCCGGCCACCTGGTTGATGCCGCTGCCGGTGAGCTGCTTCAGCGCAGTGGGGCTCAGCGCCGGGTAGGCCACGTCGACCTTGCCGCCCTGGATGTCGAGCTTCAGGGCGTTCTCGTCCTGGTAGTACTGGATGACCAGGCCGCCGTTGGAGAGCTGCAGGTCACCGCCGTAGCTGGTGTTGGGCACGAACTCGGCCGTCTGTCCCGGGCTGTAGCTCTTGAGCTCGTAAGGCCCGGAGCCGATGATCTTGTCGTCCGCGAGGACCTTGTCCGCCGGGAACACCTTCGAGTCGACGATGGCACCCGCGCCGGTGGCGATGATCTGGTCCCACAGCGCGTTGGGGTTGCCGAGGTGGAACACGACCGTGGTGGCGTCGGTGGCTTCGGTGGTGAACTTGCCGCCGGTCGCTGTCAGCAGCCCGGACGGGCCGCTGGGATCCTTGATCTTCAGGATCCGGTCGAAGGAGAACTTCACGTCCTGAGCCG
>JAVEEE010000494.1 GCA_030840615.1 Frankiaceae bacterium
AGGTTGCGGCGGTTGGGCCATCGGGGAGGCGCTCTGGTGCTACTACGAGCTCCTCGCGGGACGCGACACGCCGTTCCCGTCACTGGCCGACGCGGGCTTTCTCGTCTTCCCGGTCCTGGCACTCATCGGCCTGCTCGTGCGGCCGTCGGCCGCGTTCGCCGGGCAGGGTCGGATCCGGGTGACGCTGGACGCTGCTCTGATCTCGTCGTCGCTGTTCGTCATCAGCTGGATCACTGCGCTCGGTGAGGTCTACCGCGCGGGAGCCGACAACTGGTTCGCCGCCGCGGTCTCCCTCGCCTACCCCGTCACCGACATGGTGCTGCTCACCGTTGTCGTGGTTGTCATCACGTATGCACGGACCGGGGACCGGCTCGGCCTGGTCTGGGTCGTCACGGGGCTGGTGGCGCTCTCGATCGGTGACAGCGGATTCGCCTACCTGACAGCGATCGACCACTACGGCGAGGTGAACCTCGTCGACGCCGGCTGGGTAGCCGGCTTCCTCATCATCGCGGTCGCGGCGCTGCTCGACGAGGCGACGGAGGACGTCAACGCCAAGCGGATCGCGCCGCGGACGGCGTTGCTCCTCCCCTACGCTCCGGCTGCCGCAGGCATCGCGGTCGTCCTCCATCAGGTCGGCAGCGCCTCGCTCGACGGCGTCTCCGGCGTTGCGGCCACGGTGCTCGTTGCGGCATTGATCGCGCGACAGATGCTGGTGCTGCTGGACAACCGCATGCTGATGAGCCGCATCACCCACCAGGCCTTTCACGACGTGTTGACCGGCCTCGCCAACCGCGCACTGTTCGGCGACCGGCTGACTCACGCCCTCGAGCTGCACCGGCGCGACCTGCGTCCGGTGACGGTGCTGCTGCTCGACCTCGACGACTTCAAGACCGTGAACGACTCGCTCGGTCACCCCGCCGGCGACGAGCTGCTCGTCCGCGTGAGCGAGCGCCTGCTCGCGACGGTTCGCACCGGTGACACCGTCGCGCGGCTCGGCGGCGACGAGTTCGCCATCCTCATGGAGGACGGCGGAGAGCCGCTCGACACTGCCTCGCGCCTGCTGCTCAGCCTGGACCACCCGGTCGCTGTAGCCGGCCGCGATGTTGCTGTTCGGGCGAGCATCGGCGTGGCGACCTTGCATCCCGGCGACGGTTCGGTCAACGCGACCGAGATGCTGAAGCGCGCCGACGTCGCGATGTATGCCGCGAAGCATGCCGGCAAGGCCACCGTCGTGCGCTACTCGCACGCACTCGCCGGTGGTGACTCCCAGCAGCTCGACATGCATGCGGCGCTGGCCGCCGACATCGTGGGCGGCAAGATCCACGTCGCCTACCAGCCCATCCACCTCGCTGACGGGACCTTGCGCGGCTTCGAGGCGCTGGCCCGCTGGTCCTACGACGACACGCCGGTGTCCCCCGCAGTCTTCCTGCCCGCAGCCGCAAAGGCGGGCCTGCTCTCGGCGCTCGACGAGATCGTCATGAAGAAGGCAGTCGCGGAGGCATCGACCTGGGGCGAGGACATCATGTTGTCGGTGAACCTCGCCGGCGAGACGCTGGTGGACCTGACGTTCGCCGGCCGGGTCGATGCGATCCTGCGCCACGCAGAAATGCCCGCCGAGCGGCTGTCGGTGGAGATGCTCGAGACCAGTGCCATCGAGCGCGACGAGGCGGCGCTGGCCACCGTCAGTGCGCTTCGCGGTCTCGGCGTACGGGTCACGGTCGACGACTTCGGCGCCGGCTATGCATCGCTGGCGCGGCTGCGCGCGCTCGAGCCCGACGTCATCAAGGTCGACCGCAGCCTGGTCGCGGCCGAGGAGGATCCGACCCGGCCGAGTCTCCTGCTCGCCGGCATCACCGATCTCGCGCATCGCCTCGGCGCCTCGGTCGTCGCCGAGGGTGTCGAGACCGAGACGCAGCTCGCCGCGGCTCTCGCGGCCGGTTGTGACGCGGTTCAGGGTTTCCTGTGGGGACGGCCTACGACGGCCGCAGGCTGTCGCGAGCTGCTCGATCGAGCCCGCGCGGAGCTCGCCCGCGGCTGACGACCGTCGCAGCCCCTGTGCGACGACACCGAGCGGTCTGCAATGACAGATCATGCGATGGTGGCGTTTGTGCGTTCTGCGAGTACACGATGACGGAAGATTGGTTCGCCGTAGCCGTCGAGGAGGTCGCCGAGGCTGGTCGCCAGGCCTGCCTGGCGATCGAGACCGCGGTGGGCGCATTGCGCGAGGGTGGCCAGGCGCGAAATGCGGGCCGATCTATCGTCGACGTCGTTGATCAGTTGATTTCGGCCGATGGGCGGGAGACTCGCCTGAGCGCGGCCGAGGCATTTCGTGAATACGAGCGCGCCATCGCCTCGATGCGCGCCGGTGTCGTGCGCGCGCTTGTCGATGAGGGTGGTCTGTCGCTGACGGACGTGGCGCGGCGCATGAAGATCTCGCGACAAGCGGCTGCCCGGCTCTACGAGCCGGTCCCGGAGCGTGAGGACCAAGCTCCCGACTGAAACAGGGACCAAAGGCCCCTGTTGGTACCCCCGGGGTGCGCACCGAGGGTTAGTAGGTGACAACTTCCTGGCAGTACGCAGAAACGATCGCCGAGTCGATCCCCCACATCGTGTGGACCGCGTCACCCGACGGCGCGACCACGTACTTCAACCGGCAGGGCACGGACTACACGGGCTTGCCGCGAGAAACCAACTACGAGTGGAACTGGCTCACGCTCGTCCATGCCGAGGACGCCGAGCGGGCCACAAAGGCCTGGCTACACGCGACGATGACCGGCACCGACTTCTTGCTGGAGTACCGGATTCGCCGCTTCGACGGGGTCTTCAGATGGCATGCCTTCCGCGCCACTCCCGTTCGCGATGCTGCCGGTGAGATCGCTCTGTGGATTGGCACCGCAACCGACATCGAAGACCAGAAGCAGTTGGAGCTCGCTCTGCGCCGCGCGGAGCGGGAGGCCACTGAGGCCGTCAACCTTTTGCAGAGCATCGAGGCCGCGACCCCGATTGGTTTCAAGCTGGTCGATCGCGA
>JAVEEE010000015.1 GCA_030840615.1 Frankiaceae bacterium
GTCGAGCCGGGCTCGGAACACGGCGGACGGACGACCGTCAAACTGGCTCGCACCGAGGACGACGATCGTGTCGGCGTGCGGATGGTGGTCCTGCCGTCCGGTATGCCAGACGCGGAATGCCGTCACACCGACAACGATGACGACGACAGCGATGAACGCGATGGCCGCGCGGAACAACCAGCGCAGCCCGAACCGGAGCCAGGCGATCGGCGTCAGCGGCTGTCACTGCCCTCTGTTTCGATGGCGGCGCGGCCGGCCTCGAGTCGCGCGACCGGGACGCGGAACGGCGAGCACGACACGTAGTCCAGGCCGACCTTGTGAAAGAAGTGCACCGACTCAGGGTCGCCGCCGTGTTCGCCGCAGACCCCGATCTTGAGGTCGCGACGGGTCTGTCGACCTTCCTCTGTCGCGATCTGCACGAGCCGGCCGATGCCTTCCGCGTCCAGCGTCTCGAACGGGCTGACGCCGAAGATGCCGAGGTCGATGTAGCGACTGAAGAACGCGCCCTCGACGTCGTCGCGGGAGAACCCCCAGCCCATCTGGGTGAGGTCGTTGGTGCCGAAGGAGAAGAACTCCGCGGCCTCGGCGATCTGGCCCGCGGTCAGCGCCGCGCGTGGCACCTCGATCATCGTGCCGATCAACGTGTGCACGCTTTGACCGGACTCCTCGGCGACAGCTGCGAGGATGCCCTCGGCCTCTTCCTTGACGACTTCGAGCTCCTGTACGGCGCCGACGAGCGGCACCATGATCTCCGGCTTCGGGTCCTTGCCCTGCTTGCGCAGCTCGGCGCAAGCCTCGGCGATGGCGCGGACCTGCAGGGCGAACAGGCCGGGGATGACCAGACCGAGCCGGACACCGCGGAGGCCGAGCATGGGGTTCTGCTCGTGCAGGCGTCGGACGGCCTCGAGCAGCTTGCGATCGGTGTCGCTGACCGTCTCGTCAGTGGCCTCCGCGACGGCGATGCGGCTCGTGAGCTCGGTCAGGTCGGGGAGGAACTCGTGCAGCGGCGGGTCGATCAGCCGCACCGTGACCGGCAGCCCGTCCATCGCCGTGAAGATGCCGATGAAGTCCTCGCGCTGCAGCGGAAGCAGCGCTTCGAGGGCCTTCTTCTGCTCCTCCTCGCCCTCGGCGAGGATCAGCCGTTCGACGTGCTTGCGGCGGTCGCCGAGGAACATGTGCTCGGTGCGGCACAGACCGATGCCCTGCGCGCCGAACCGTCGGGCCCGCTCGGCGTCCTCCGGGGTGTCGGCGTTGGCGCGGACGGCGAGACGACGCTTGCTGTCCGCGTGCGTGATGAGGCGGTCGACCGCGGCGACGAGCGGGTCGGCGTCGGCCTTGATCGTGCCTTCGAAGTACCGCACGACCGGGCTCGGGGTGACGGGGACCTCACCGAGGTAGACGGCACCTGACGTGCCGTCGATCGACAGGACGTCACCCTCGCTGATCGTCGTGCCGTCCTTGGTGGTGACCTTCTTTCCCTTGACGTCGACCTCGAGGTCGTCAGCCCCGGAGACACAGGTCTTGCCCATGCCGCGGGCGACGACCGCCGCGTGCGACGTCTTGCCACCGCGGCTGGTGAGGATGCCCTTGGCCGCGATCATGCCGGGCAGGTCGTCGGGGTTGGTCTCCCGGCGTACGAGGATCACGTCCTCGCCGCGCGCCGCCCACTCCCCCGCGACGACGCTGTCGAAGACGACCTTGCCGACGGCCGCGCCGGGGCTGGCGTTGACTCCCTTGGCGATCTGCTTCTTGTCGGCGTCCTCGTCGAACTTCGGGAACATGCGCTGGGCGAGCTGCGCGCCATTGACCCGGTTGAGCGCCTCGTCCATGTCGATGAGGCCCTCGTCGACGAGCTGGATCGCGATCTTGAAGGCGGCGCCGGCGGTGCGCTTGCCAACCCGGGTCTGCAGCATCCAGAGCTTGTTGCGCTCGATGGTGAACTCGATGTCGCAGAGGTCTTGGTAGTGGCTCTCGAGCTTGCTCATGATGCCCATGAGCTCGTCGTAGGCCGGCTTGTCGATGCCTTCGAGGTCGGCGAGTGGCACGGTGTTGCGGATGCCGGCGACGACGTCCTCGCCCTGCGCGTTCTGCAGGTAGTCGCCGTAGACACCCTGGTCGCCGGAGCCGGGGTCGCGGGTGAACGCGACGCCCGTGCCGGAGTCGGCACCGAGGTTGCCGAAGACCATCGTGCAGATGTTGACCGCGGTGCCGAGGTCGGCGGGGATGCGCTCCTGGCGGCGGTAGAGCTTGGCGCGGTCGCCGTTCCACGAGTCGAAGACCGCCCGTACGGCGAGGTCGAGCTGCTCACGCGGCTCGGTCGGGAAGTCGCGGCCGGTGTGCTTGCGGACGACGTCCTTGTAGGACTCGACGATCTGCTGCAGGTCGGTCTCGTCGAGGTCGAGGTCGTTCGTCGTACCTTTCGCCTTCTTGGCGTCGTCGAAGACGTCGTCGAAGTGCTCACCGTCGACGCCCATGACGGTCTTACCGAACATCTGGATGAGGCGACGGTAGGAGTCCCAGGCGAACCGATCGTTGCCGGCCTGCTTGGCAAGGCCGCCGACGCTCTCGTCGTTGAGGCCGATGTTGAGGACCGTGTCCATCATGCCGGGCATCGAGAACTTCGCGCCGGAGCGAACGGAGACGAGCAGCGGGTCGTCGGGCTGGCCCAGCCGCTTGCCCATCTCCGTCTCGAGGGCGTCGAGATGCTGGCTGACCTCGTCGGCGAGCTCCTGCGGCTGCTCGCCTTCGCGGAGGTAGACGTTGCACGCTTCGGTCGTGATGACGAACCCCGGGGGGACGGGTAGCCCCAGGTTGGTCATCTCGGACAGGTTGGCGCCTTTGCCCCCGAGCAGGTCCTTGAGGTCCTTGTTGCCCTCGTTGAAGTCGTAGACATATTTCGTCACAGGCTGACCCTACCCAGCGGTCCGGCTGCCCCTCCCCCGCCCGCCGAAGATCATCGCCGTTTCACCAGGTCCTGGCCTGGTCAAACGGCTGTCAACAGATGCCCCGACCCTGTGGCGGCGTACATCGTGTTTGGCCACCTTGGCTCAATGACCAGACGAATCGCCACGCATCTTCGCCTGTCGGCCGTGCTCGCGGAGCAGGACTATGTCCTGTCGCGCAAACAGGCCCTGCGCTTCGGCCTGACGCGCGGTGCGATCGATGATCGCCTCAGCAGTCGCGCCTGGCAGGCGATCCTTCCCAGCGTCTACATGGTCGGGCCCGGCGCGCCCAGCCGGCGACAGATGCTCATCGCCGCCTTGCTGTTCGCAGGCCAGGACGCCGCAATCGATGACGTAGACGCCTGTCAATTCCACGGGGTCCGAGCCGCGATCGTCGATCCCTCGGCCATCCGCGTCGTCGTCCCGGAGGGCAACACCGCAAGAAGCCGTGGCTTCGTTGAGGTGCGCCGCTCGACCGTTCCGTTCACCGTTGTTCGTACGGACCGCGTTCGCTACCTCGAACCAGCGGCGGCTGTGATCGCGGCGACTCGCCGACTGACGTCAGATCGAGCGGTTCTTGCCTTGGTCAGTGACGCCGTGCAGCGCCGCGTTGTCAGTTTCGAACAGTTGATGCGCGCACATGTCCAAGGACCCCCTCGGCACGCCAAGCGCGCGGACGCGGCGCTCGCGCAGGTGGGCGCCGGCGTGCGATCCGTGCCGGAAGGAGACTTCCGCCAGCTGGCTCAGGCGAGCACGCTTCTTCCGCCGCTGCTCTATAACCGAGTGTTGCGCCTTCCGGACAAGCGGCTCATCAGCCCTGATGCCCTCGCAGTGGATGCCGGACTCGTACACGAGACCAATGGTCGAAAGGCGCACCGACGCGACGACTTGTTCGAGGACATGCAAGAGCGCCACGATGCGATGACCGAGGCCGGCCTGATCGCGCTGCACAGCTCACCGCGTCGCATCTGGCTGCGCGGCCGCGAGGTCATCGCCCAGTTCGAGCGCGTCTACAGCCGAAACGCCGGGCGCGGCTTGCCACCAGGCGTCGAACTCCTCCCCGAGAACGAATCGATCGCCGTTTGACCAGGTGGGGGCCGGGTCAAACGGCGATGATCTTGGGGCGAGTGGCGGCGGGCGGTCAGTCGTCGAGGAACCGCTCGTACGCCGTCCCTCGCAACGCGCTCGCCACTTCGTCGTAGTTCGCGATCAGCTCGGCGAGGCTGC
>JAVEEE010000056.1 GCA_030840615.1 Frankiaceae bacterium
GTCGGCGCGATGACCCAGGTCTCCGACGTGTCCCGCCAATACGCCGTCGGATCCAAACAAGCCGCCGCCGCAGCCGCCCAGCTCAACGACCTCGCCGCCGAGCTCCGCGCATCCATCGCCCAGTTCAAGGTCGGCTGAGTCCGATCGGAGCAGGCCCGTTGCGCCATTTGCTGCAGACGGGCTCCCGAGGGGCCGATATGTGCAATGACGAGTGACTCGTCGCGGTCGGAGGACAACGTGAAGCGCAGCCGTGCTTCAGCCGACGACGTGATCACTGCCCTGCTGCTTCCGCAGCCACGGGCGGGTGGTCACGACGTCCTCGCCGCCGATGCTGCGGAAGAGGCCGACGCTGTGCTGGACGTGGAGTCGTCGTTGTGGGCGCCCGCCCGGCCCCGCCCGGCTCGTCCGGCACGTCCGGCTGCGGTGGCGGCTGCGGCGACTGCACCGGTTGCCTTCGCGGAGATGGACGTCGCGCCCGCCCTCGGCCCGAGCAGCGCCGACCCCGACTTTGCCGGCCGGCTGCTGCGGGTCGCCGAGCTCGTCACGTTCGGTGCCTTCGTGCTGCTCGTCGTCTCGGCAATTCTCGCTGCACGCTTCGGCGACGGCTCGCTGCACGTGCACGAGCTGCCGTTTGCCGGCTGGGGGCTTGCTGCGACCGTCGCGTCGTTGACGTTGGCGCACCTCTGCGGGCAGTCCTACTCGGCGGTGCTGCCCCAAGGTCGGCACCGGCTGCTCTGCGCCTTGCTCATGCTTGCCCTGCTGGTCGCGGTCACCGGCGTCGTCGCCAACGCCGACGGTGTCGCCGGGCCGGCCTGGGTGCTGTTCCTGCCCGTCGTCCTCGTCGCCGGGGCCGTGTCGGGACCGGCTCTCGGGCTGGTCGTCGGCGCTGCTGCTGCCGCCGGGGTCTACGCCGCGGCCGGCTTCTCCGACACGCTCACGGTGGCCGGCCTGGGTCGCCTGGTCGTCCTGCTGCCTGCCTTCCCGGCCGTGGGGTGGTCGGCCGGCGCGCTGGCCCGGCTGGCCGGCGATGCGGCACGGGAGGCGCAAGATGGCCGCGCCGGTCTGGAGAGCGACGTGCGACAGCTGTCGGCCGTGCTCGACCAGGTGGCCGCAGGCGATCTCAGCGTCGTGCCGGCACCCGGCAGCAACGCCGACCCCGTCACCACGGCACTCGCTGTCGTCTTCTCCGACACGCTGCTCGCACTGCGCCGGCTGGTCCGCCGGATGGACGCCGTCGCCGACCGGCTGGCGGAAAGCTCCGTCGACCTGGCCGGCGCCGCTGAGCAGGAGGCAGGCGCGATCGGCTCCCAGGTCGCCGCAGTCGCCGAGACGACGACGACCATCGAGCAGCTCGCAGCAACCGCCGTCAGCATCGCCGACACCGCCGTCCGCGTCTCGCAGTACGCCGGCAGCACCCGTCGCGACGTCGATGCCGGCGCTACCGCGGTGGAGGATGCGACCGCGGCCATGGCGCGCATCGCGCAAAGCGTCGCCGATCTCGACAGACGAGCCGGCAGCCTGCGCGAGCGCATCGGCCTGATCGCCACGACGACACACGTCATCGACGACATCGCGCGTCGTACGACGATCCTCGCGGTCAACGCGTCCATCGAGGCGGCGCGCGCGGGTGAGCACGGCCACGGGTTCCACACCGTCGCGACCGAGGTCGGCACGCTCGCGACCCGCGCCCGCGAAGCGACCGCGCGGATCGACACCATCGTCACCGAACTGATGACCGAGGCGACCGCCACTGCCGATGCGAGCGGCGACGGCCGGCAAGCCGTGATGGCCGGTGCTGCTCTGCAGGACGAGGTCGTGGCCTCGCTGGCCCGCATCGCCGCGATGGTCGACCAGACCACGATGGCCGCCCGGGAGATCACCGACGCCACCCGGCAGCAGCGCTTCGCCTCGGACGCCGTGGTCGCTGCCATGACCACCGTCACGACCGCCAGTGACCGCTATCGCGAGGGCAGCAGCCGCCATGTCACCGCCGCGGCTCGCCTCCGCGACCTCGCCGGCGCCCTGCGCGCCTCGCTCGGACGGTTCAAGGTCAGATGACGAGCGCCGAAAATTCAAAGGTGAGGGCGCATGGCCGGCTGGGCTGACGACCCTGAGCTTCTCGCGACGTTCCGCGCTGAGGTCGAGGAACGCGTCGCGTCGCTTTCGGCTGGGCTCCTCCAGCTCGAAACCCATCCCTCGCCCCGCCAGGTCGTCACCGGCATGTTCCGCGACGCCCACACGGTGAAGGGATCCGCCCGCATGCTGGGCCTCACCGGCGTACTACAGGTGGCGCACCGGTGCGAGGACCTGCTGGGCGCGCTGCGCGACGAACGCCTGCCGGTCCGCCGGGACCTCATCGACCTGCTGTTGGCGGCCTGCGACGGGATCGGCTCCGCCCTGCCGGGGCTGGACCACCCCGTTCCCGAAGAGCACCTGCAGGCGCTCGCCGATGCGCTCGATCAGGCCATCGCCGGGGACGTTGTGGTGGTGCCGGTCCGACCCGACGCCGTCGTGGAGGCCGCCGCTGCATCCGAGGCTGAGGACCACGCGCTCGTCGACCATCTCGGTCAGACCCGCGCCGACTCGGTGCGCGTCGCGACCGGCAAGGTCTATGACCTGCTCGACGTCGTCGGGGAGGCCGAGCTCGACGCGCGCCGGGTCGAGCGGGCGAGCAACTCGCTGGACGCGCTTACTGCCGAACACTCGCGCTGGCTGCGGACGCTTCGCGACAGCCTGCCCGACGGTGTCGACGCCGACCACGCGCTCGCCCTGAGCCGACTCGTCGCAGTGGGCGACCGGCTGACGACCGCTGCCCGCGACCTGCGCGAGCTCGTCGACGACGCGCACGGCCGGCTCGCGTTGGTTCGTGACGGTGCGATGGGTCTCGCGATGGTGCCCGTGCGCCGGGTCGTCGCCGGACTTCCGCGCGTTGTGCGCGATGTCGCGGCAGCTACCGGCAAGGACGTTCTTCTCGTGCTCGCGGGTGAGGACGTCGAGCTCGACAAGCAGGTGCTCGACGGTGTCTCGGACGCGCTGAAGCATCTCGTTGTCAACGCGGTCGACCACGGCTGCGAGGACCCCGACGACCGCGTTGCGCTCGGCAAGCCGGCCCAGGCGACGGTGACCGTCAGCGCGCGCGCTGCCGGCGGCACGGTCGTGCTCGAGGTCGCCGACGACGGCGCCGGCATCGACGAGGCGGCGCTGCGGCTCGCAGCGATCGAACGCGGGGTGCTGGCACCCGAGTCCACGTTGAGCGGGCATGACCTGCTGCAGGTGCTCTTCCTCCCTGCGTTCTCCACCGCGACCGAGGTGACGGAGACGTCCGGGCGCGGTGTGGGGCTCGACGTCGTACGAAGCTCGGTGGAGTCACTCGGCGGCGCGGTCGACCTGCGCACCGACCCCGGACACGGCACCACCTTCACCCTGACCCTGCCGGTGACGCTCGGCGTGCTGCGCTGCCTCATCGCGAGGATCGGGGACGAGCGCTACGCGTTGCCCGTTCCTGGCATCGTCGAGTCGATCTCGCTGAAAGACGCCGAGGTCCATGCGCTCGCGGGCAGTCCGGTCGTCGTACGCCACGGCATCACCGTGCCGTTGCTGGACCTCGGGGCGGCCCTCGGGGTCACCAGCGGCCGCGAAGCGAGGGCCGCTGTCGTCGTCCGTCACGGCGACCGCCAGGTCGCGTGGGCCGTCGACCGGCTCGACGGGGAACGCGAGCTCGTCGTCAAGGACCTGGGTACGTTTCTCGGCCGCCCGCCGCTGGTCAGTGGTGCGACCATCGACGGTGATGGCTCCGTCATCTGCCTCGTCGACCTGCGCGAGCTTGTCGGCGACGCCCGGCCCGCAGTCGTGCCGGCAACGGAGAGCAAGCCCGAAGCACCGGTCGGCAAGCGGGCGAGGGTTCTCGTGGTCGAGGACTCGGTCGGCGTTCGCGAGCTCGAGCGGGTCATCCTCGAGGGCGCGGGCTATGAAGTGATCACAGCGGTCGACGGCCTCGACGGAGCCGCTCGACTCAAGGACACGCCGGCCGACGTCGTCGTGAGCGACGTCGAGATGCCCGGCATGGACGGTTTCAACCTGACGCGCACGATCCGGCGGACGCGAGGATGGGAGCAGGTCCCGGTCATCATCATGACGTCACGAGGCAGCGAGGACGACCAGCGAGCCGGCCTGGAGGCCGGCGCGAGTGCCTACCTTCTGAAGACCGAGTTCGACCAGAACCAGCTCGTCGAGACGGTACGCCGTCTCGTCGGGCGCTGAGGAGCTGTAAGCCATGCCCACCGTTGTCATCGCCGACGACAGCCCGACGCTTCGCCGCATCGTCACCTCGGTGCTCGGCCGCGAGGGCTACGACGTGGTGTCCGCCGAGGACGGCGTGCAGGCCGTGCAGTCCGTCTTCAGCACCATGCCCGACGCCGTCGTACTCGACGTGCAGATGCCGCGCGTGTCCGGCTACGTCGCCGCCCGGCTGTTGAAGGACGACTGGCAGACCGCAGACATCCCGGTGATCCTCCTGACGTCGCTCGACGCAGCCAGCGACCGCTACTGGGGCGCGCAGACCGGAGCCGACCGTTACCTGACGAAGGACTTCGAGGCCCCCCAGCTGGTCGAGGCCGTGCAGGAAGTCATCGCCGCAGCCGACGCAGCCCGCGACGGTCGACCGGCGCTGCGACCCGATCCGGTCGAGCTCACCGACGACGACGTGCTGTCACGTGTGTGTGACTTGCTGGACCGCAAGCTGTTCGAGACATCGGTTGCGGCCGACGTCACCGCTCTGGCTGCCACGACACACGGTTTCGAGCACACCGTCGCCGGCGTGCTGGACGTGCTGAAGCGGTTCGTCGACTACGACCTGGCCACCGTGCTGCTCCTCGACGAGGCCACCGCATATGTCGCTGTGTCCAACGAGACGTCGCAGACGCACTACACGGAGTTCATCGCCGCGGCCGCCGATGCGGCTGCTGCTGCCTCCGGACAGGAGGTCGTAGTCAGCGGTCTCGACCTGCGGGTTGCTGACCCGGGCGGGCTGCTGGGGGAGGACGAGGACGCCCGGATGTCGACGTTCCTGTCCATGCCCCTGCGGGGACACGGCGGTCGCGTAGTGGGCGTCATGGCGCTGTCGAGCGGCACGAAGAACGCGTTCGGCGAGACCGCCCTCGCGACGCTGCGCCTCATCGACGGTCCGGCGGCCATCGTGATCGACAACGCCCGCCTCGCCGAGGTGCGCACCGGCTGACAGTGAGCACCCCGCGGGTCAGCCGAGGGTCCAGGTCTGACCGTCGGGCCCGTCGTTGACGGTGACACCGAGCCCGGCGAGCTGCTCGCGCAGGGCATCCGCCGCCGCCCAGTCCTTGGCACTTCGTGAAGCGGCGCGCCGCTGCAACAGCTCGGCGGCACCGGCGGGCAGGTCGGCTGCGACGTCGTGCGGCCGGCCGACGTCGCGGACCAGGTCGAGACCGAGCACCCGGTCGATCCACGCGAACGTCTCGAACTTCGACCCGGCCGGGATGTCGCCGTCCTTCTCGAGCTCGGAGAGCGTGACCAGCACGGTCGGTGTGTCGAGGTCGTCGTCGAACGCGTCGCGAAGTCGTTGCACGTAGTCGGCGCACATCGCCGTCGACGGCGACTCGGCCCACTCGGCGACCTTGCTGCGCCATCGACGCAGTCGCCGGTCGGCACCTGCCAGCGCGTCCCACGTGAGGTTCATCTGCTGGCGGTAGCGGCCGGTGAGGAAGAAGAGCCGTAAGGCCAGGGGGTCATAGCCGCGATCGACGACGTCGCGCACCAGTACGACGTTGCCGGTCGACTTCGCCATCTTGCGACCCTCGGCCAGCAGATGCTCGCCGTGCACCCAGTGCCGGACGACCTCGTGGCCGACTGCCGAGTTGGACTGGGCGCGTTCGTCTTCGTGATGGGGGAAGCGCAGGTCGATGCCGCCCGTGTGCACATCGAAGGTCTCGCCCAGATGGTGCAAGGACATGGCCGAACACTCGATGTGCCAGCCGGGAAACCCCTTTCCCCAAGGGGTGTCCCACACCATCTGCCGCTGTGCTCCGGCGTACTTCCACAACGCCCAGTCGGCGTGGAAGCGCTTGCCGTCGGCGAGTTCCTCCGCGGCCTGGCGGTGGCCGGGGCGAAGGTCCTCGAGCCGGTTGCCCGAGATCGCACCGTACGACGGGAACGACCGGGCGTCGAAATACACCGAGCCGTCCGTGCCGACGTAGGCGTGGCCCTTGTCGAGGAGCGTCTGGATGAGCGCGAGCATCAGGTCGATGCATTCAGACGCGCGTGGATAGACATCCGCGGGTTTGATGTTCAGGGCCGCGCAGTCCTCGAGAAACTGCGCCTCGTAGAACCGCGCGATCTCGAACGGGTCCTTGTTCTCCTCGCGGGCGGCGAGGAGCATCTTGTCCTCGCCGGAGAGCTCGATGCCGGTGTCGTCGGCGAGATGACCGACGTCGGTGATGTTCTGAACGAGCTGAACCTGCCAGGAGTGCAGGGTCTCGCCGACTCGTACGATGAGGTCACCGAGAAGGAACGTGCGCAGGTTGCCGACGTGCTGAAACCGGTAGACGGTTGGCCCACAGGCATAGACGCGTAGCCGGTGGCCCTTCTCCGGCCGGATCTCTTCCTGCTGCCGCGTCCGGGTGTCGGTGAGCCTCAGCACACCGACAACCGTAGGCCGTCAGCCGTCGCGAACGGCGATGAGACCACCGAAGCAGGAGACGTAGGCGACGCCGCCGGGGCCGATCGTGATCGGCGCCCACGCGTTGTCGTAAGCGGGCCCGGTGCCGGTGCGGACGCGGGCCACGGTCCGGCCGGTCCGCCAGTCCACGACGGTGAGATACCAGGTGTCGACACCTGGTGCAGTGGGCTGCGGGGAGTAGAGGTAGAGCAGGCCGTTGCCGCGGGCGAGCTTCGGCACGACGGAGGGAGACAGCACCGGGTTGGTCCACGCGACTCGGCAGCCGTGCCGGCCGACGACGACCTTGGTCAGGCCGCCGGGCTGGGCCGCGCCCCCGACCCGGGTCGTCGGGTTGAGGTAGCCGGAGTTGTTCTCGACGACGAGGCCACCGTCCCAGCCGACAAGGGAGTTTTCGCTCGCACTCGCGGCCTTGCCGAACACCGGCACCGAGCAGACCAGCCGTGAGCCCCGCACCTCGTCGCGGCGGTCGTAGACATTGACATGCATCCGAGGGTCGGCGTTGTCGGTGATGGCGACGTAGTTCCGGCCGAGCATCGTCGGCGTCGTACCGGAGCCCTGGTTGATCTGGCCGACCTTGCGGTGCGCTCCGCGGTCGTAGCGCACCTTCCACACGACGTAGGGCGTCCCGTCGCGGCGAGCGCGGAACTCGTAGAGCGCGTGGTCGCTCACGACCGACACGCCGTCCTCGCTGACCGCGTGCGAGTTCTCGATCTCCTCGCCCTTCAGCCACCTGACGTGCACCCGGCCGGTGTGCGGATCGAGGGTGCCGACGCGGCCATATCGGCTGATCCACCACAGCCGGCCCTGCCAGTCCGGCAGCACGCCGGTGACCGGGTCGCAGTCGCCCTGGGGCAATGGGTTGGTGTAGGTCGTGCAGTCGTGCGGCAGGTAGCGGGACAGGTCCCAGTCGTCGTCCTGGCGGAAGCTCCACGTGCCGTCCTGCGCCTGCACGTGGGCGATCCGCTGGATGTGCTGCGCGGCGTCGGCGACGACCGCGCGGTCGAGGTTGTCGAGGTAGAAGTAGGCGCCGGAGCTGTCGCTGTAGACCTTGTCCAGGTCGGCATGCTCGGCGGCCTGCATCGTCGACGGCCGCGGTGGCAGCTTGTAGGACGCGAGGTCCTGCAGCGTCTTGGGGTCGACGAGACGCAGGGTGAAGTTCTGAGCACCGCCGCATTGGAGCAGCAGCAGCTTCTCCGCGGTGACTCCCATGCCGGCGCAGGGGCCCTTGCCGGCGAACGTCACCGTCGACCCGCGGCCCACCGGTCCGGAGAACGGGTGCGTGTCAGAGGCATAGGTGTCGCCGTGCATCGAGTTGGCACCCGACGTCGACATGTGCGGGTTGGCCGGCAGCCAACCGTGGGCAAGCCGCCCGGCGACCCGCTGCCGCTCCCCAGCGACGCCGGGGCCGGCCGCCGCCAGCACCGCCACCATGACGGCAGCGCCCACGAGCCGAAGGGCGGGCAGCCGAGAAGCTCTTCCCATCAGGACAAAATAACGCATATGCTTTAGAACGGACAGGGCGGCGGGACCACCGGGAGAGCGGGTGGGCTGGTGCGGGACGCGCGGCAGCGGCTGCTCGACGCCGGCGAGGTGCTCATCGCCGAGCAGGGCGTGGCGATGGTGTCGCTGCGGCAGATCGCCGAGGCTGCGGGACATCGCAACACGTCTGCCGTGGCCTACCACTTCGGCTCCAAACGCGCGCTCGTGCAGGCGATCTACGCCGACCGGATGCGAGCGCCCGACCTTCGGCGCCAGCAGCTGCTTGCGGAGCTCGACGCCGCCGGCCGCGGCGACGACCTGGCCGCACTTGTCGGGGTCTTCCTGCGGCCGCTGACGGAGACCCTCGAGTCGCGCGGGCCCTCATCGTGGTTGCGATTTCTCGTGAACACCATCTACGGCGCGCAGCTGGCGCCTGAGCTGGGTGCCGACGACTCGACCGCCGGCATCCATGAGCTCAGCGAACGCATCGGGCGACACCTCGAGGCGCTGCCTCCATCGGTGCGGGCGTTGAGATGGGACGCGTTCGTGCGGTTGGTGCTGCACACGCTCGCCGCCTACGAGGCAGCGATGGCAGTCGACAGGGTGACCGCGCCCTTGGACGTCGTGGTCGCGGATCTCGCCGAGGTCCTCGTCGCGCTGCTGCGGGCACCCGCCGCGAGCTATGCCGCCACGGCCTCTGCAGTCATGGCAAGGTGACGACGCCGGTTCGATGCGCTGTCGACCGTGAACATCAGCAGTGCGATCCACACGAGCAGGAACCCGACGAGCCGACCGAGGCCGAGCGGCTCATGCCGCAACAGCACACCGAGCAGGAACTGCATCGTCGGCGTCAGGTATTGCATGAGACCCAACCTCGACAGCGGCACGGCGGCAGCAGCACCAGCGAACGCCAGCAACGGCAGGGCGGTCACCGGTCCGGCGCCCGCCAGCAGGAGCGCGTGTCCCCAGCCGTCGCTGCTGAACGTGCCTGACCCCGTGCCTGCGATCACCAGCAGATAGCCGAGTGCCAACGGCGCGAGCAGCGAGGTCTCGACGACGAGCCCTTCGACCGGACCGACGCCGACGACCTTCTTGATCAGCCCGTAGGTGCCGAAGCTGAACGCCAGGGTCAACGCGATCCACGGTGGCCGGCCCGCCTCCACCGTCAGCACGACGACACCACCGGCGGCGACGCCGACCGCAGCCCATTGCACCCGCCGCAGCCGTTCGCCCAGCACGAACACTCCGAGTGCCACGGTGACCAGCGGGTTGACGAAGTAACCCAACGACGTCTCTACGACGTGTTCGTGGTTGACGCCCCAGATGTAAAGGCCCCAGTTGACGGCGATCACGACGGAAGCCAACGACAACAGCGTCAACCGACGGCGATCGCGCGGGAGGCCGGTGCGGGCGCGGCGCGCGAAGACCAACAACGCCGCGACGAACACCAGCGACCACACCACCCGGTGCGACAGGATCTCCAGTGCACCGGCCGGTTCGAGCAGCGGCCAGTAGAGCGGGAACAGCCCCCAGGATAGGTACGCCGCGACGCCGAGAAGGGTGCCGCGGCGCTCGTTGCTCACGCGTTCGACGTTACCTAGGTCTTCTCCGGTGCGGTTCGGTAGACGTAGTCGTGGTGCACGGCGAAGCCCAGTCGTTCATAGAGGTGGACCGCCGGAGTGTTGTCGGCGCGGACTTGAAGGTAGGCGCGTCGGGCGCCGCGGGACACCGACCAGCGCA
>JAVEEE010000059.1 GCA_030840615.1 Frankiaceae bacterium
ATCGGCGCGATCGTCCCGCTCATCTCCTACCTCGCCGGGTCGTCGGATCTCTACGTCGCGCTGGCCATGTCCGCCGGCGTGCTGTTCGCCGCCGGCGCAGTCGTGGCCCGGCTGACCAGGCAACCGCTCTGGTACGGCGGCGTGCGGCAGCTCGTGCTCGCCGTGATCGCAGCCAGCGTGACCTACGGCGTCGGCCGCGCCATCGGCACATCGGTCAACTGACCAGCTGAGCGTATGTCCGGCTTCGTCGGGCGGGCTACGGCCGGGTTCACCCGTTAGGCCTAGTCAACACTCTCCGTGTTCGTGCCGACTCAACTGATGACAGACAGTTACCTGCCTCCGGAGACTCCTGATGCGACGGCCCGCCAGCCTCATGCTCACCGCGGCCCTGGCCGCGGCACCCATGCTGGGGCTTGCCTTGCCCGCAGGGCTGTCCGCCGCACCCGCGGCGGCTTCCGTGTCGAGCGTCTACGCGGTCCGGCTCAACGGCTTCGAGGCCCGCCTGGTGGCGGACATCAACTCCGCCCGCCGGTCTGCCGGCATGCGCCCGCTCATCGTCGTACCGGGCGCCACCGACGTCGCCCGGCGCTGGTCATGGCGGCAGGCCTCGGTGCAGCGGCTGTTCCACAACCCCTCGATCGTCCACGACCTCGAGGTGGCGGGATCCAACGCCTGGACGGCCCTGTCCGAGAACGTCGGCGACGGGCCCTCCGACGACCCGCAGGCACTGTTCGAGGCCTACATGAACAGCCCGCCGCACCGCGAGAACATCCTCGACCGCGGTGCTCGCTACGTCGGCGTGGGCACCGTCGAGCGCAACGGCATCGCCTGGAACACCCTGGACTTCGTCAACGCCTACTCGAACAGCTACGGCCACCCCCGGGTGCCGGCAGCAGGCCTGACCATGGACCGGCACACCATCACGAGCACGACCGACGTGGCGATGCTCGAGGGCGGCACCGACCAGCGCTTCGCGACCCGGTCGCACGGCACGTTGGACGCGTCGCGACTGGCGTTCACCGGCCCCAGCGCCGCCAACGACGCCGCGGTGACCCGGCTGCACACCCGCCGGCACAACGGACGAGCCCTGGTCGTGATGCGCGACGCGCTCGACCTGAGCCGAGCCCACACCCTGTCCCTGCAGCTGTCGGCACGCAACGCCCGCGGGCACACCATCCCCATCACGGTGATGTTGCGCCGCTCCTTCGGCAACAGCGTCTCGCTCGGCACCGTTCGCGTCGGCAACCACCCTCGCTGGGTCCACCTCACGTTGCCGGCAGCCGCCCGCACGTTCCGCAACGCACTCGTCCTGCGCGTGACCGGCAAATCCGTCGCCGCAGCCGGTGGCCGGGTCCGGCTCGCCATCTACGACGTCCGCGCCACCGTCTGAACGTCACCTCGGCGCCGGCCGCTCGTTGAGCAGGTGAGCATCCCCGGCAAGAGGAGCGACGATGGCCCGGCACGCACTCACCCACCAGCGCGCGCATGGCGGGCGCACCGCGACGGTCATCTCCGCGGGCACGCTGCTGCTGTGTCTCTGGAGCACCGGAACCGCGCTCGCCGACAGCGGCACCAGTCCCCTGGCGCTGCACTCGAGCACGACACCTGCGCCCGGCGTACCTGACCCGATCGGCACCGTGGCCAAGGTCGTGCACGATCTGACCGGTCCGGCGGGAGTCGCTGACCCGCTGGCCAGCGAGCCGACCAACCCACGGGTCCACCAGCCGGCCCGCCACCCTCGCCACCACCGCATCGCCTCGACGCCGCAGACACCGGCCCGGCATCCCGAGCTGGCCCGCCACCAGGACGTGCGACCGACCGCGACGTCGCCCGTCGCCGGACTTGGCCAGCTGCGGCTTCCGACCGACGAGACCCGCGCGCTCGTCACGACCGCGATGTCCCCGACGGTCGCCGGCGACGTGCACCACGCGGTGCTGGCCACAGCCGGCTCGCAGCTGCGTGCACTGGTGCCCAGCTCTGACGATCTTCAGGCGGGCCGGGCCTTGTTGTTCGGTCTCGGCATCCTGACCATCGGCTGCCTCGCCGGCGGTCACATCAAGGCCGCGCAGGACGCCCTGCTCGCGCAACGGACGGGGCTCAGCTAGGACCCGACGTGCCTGGTCAGCACAGCTGGTCAGGCGCCGACGGCGTGCACGCCTCCGTCGACGTGCACGATCTCGCCCGTGGTCGCCGGGAACCAGTCGGACATCAGCGCCACACAGGCACGCGCGGCGGGCTCGGTGTCGTTGACGTCCCACCCGAGCGGCGCCCGAGTCGCCCACACCGCTTCGTAGGTGTCGAAACCCGGGATGCTCTTGGCGGCCATCGTGCGCAACGGACCGGCCGCCACCAGGTTGACCCGTACGCCGCTCGACCCGAGATCGCGGGCGAGGTAGCGGGCGCAGGACTCCAGGCCCGCCTTGGCGACACCCATCCAGTCGTACGCCGGCCAGGCGACCGTCGCGTCGAACGTCAACCCGACGAGGGAGCCGCCGGACTCCATGGCCGGCAGCACAGCCCGGGCGAGCGACGCCATGGAGTAGGTGGAGACCTGCACCGCCGTCGCGACATCGGCCCAGGTCGTCTGCAGGAAATTGCCGCCGAGCGCTGCCTCCGGCGCAAACCCGATCGCGTGGAGCACGCCGTCGCAGCCACCCAGTCGTTCACGCAACACCGGGGCGAGCCCTTCGAGCTGGCTGTCGTCGGTGACGTCGAGCTCGACGACGTCGGCCTGCTGCGGGAGGCGGCCGGCGATGCGCTGGGTGATCGACAAGCCGCGGCCGAACCCCGACAGGAGCACGTGCGCGCCTTCGCCTTGCGCGAGCCGCGCCACCGCGAAGGCGATCGATGCCTCCGTGAGGACTCCGGTGACGAGGAGGCGTTTGCCTGCGAGCAGCCCGGTCACCCCGCGGATCCTGTCACGGGCCGGACGCCGGCCGGACTCAGTGCCCCATCCCGAGGCCGCCGTCGACGGGTACCACGGCACCGGTGACGTAGGCCGCTGCATCGCTGGCGAGCCACGTCACCACAGCCGCGACCTCGTCCGCGGCGGCGTATCGGCCGAGCGGGATCTGCGCGAGCAGCTCGGCCCGGCGCTCCGGGGGGAGCTTGTTCGTCATGTCCGTCTCGACGAAACCGGGCGCCACCACGTTGGCCGTGATGCTGCGGCTGCCCAGCTCGCGCGCGATCGACCGGGCCAGCCCGATCAGGCCGGCCTTCGACGCCGCGTAGTTGGCCTGCCCGGCGGAGCCGGTCATGGCGACGACGCTCGACACGAACACCATGCGGCCGCGGCGTTGCCGCAGCATGCTGCGGGCGGCTCGCTTCGCGACCCGGTAGGAGCCGGTGAGGTTGGTCTCCACGACGTCGTTCCAGTCGTCCTCGCTCATCCGCAGCAGGAGGGTGTCGCGGGTCACGCCGGCGTTGGCGACGAGCACCTCGACGGGACCGTGCTCGGCCTCGGCGGCGGCGAAGGCAGCGTCGACCTGCTCCGCATCGTTGACGTCGCATCGCACTCCGAGCAGCCCGGCCGGGACGTCGCTGCCGCGATGCGTGACCGCGACCGCGTCGCCCAGGGCCTGGAACGCCGTTGCGACGGCGAGCCCGATACCCCGGTTGCCGCCGGTCACCAGCACCGATCGAGCCATGGGCGCATCCTGCCGCATCGGCCGATCGGCGCAGTGGTGTCGGGGCTGACCGACGGCTCCGGTTCAGCCCGAGTGAGACGTCAAACAACGGCCACGTGGAGGTCTCGCCGGCGGTCCCGAGGTCCCGATGCAAGGAGAGACACCCGCAAGCAATGCAGGAGGCCACCATGACGGTCGATATGTCCATCGACGTGGCGGGCAGCGTCGACAGCGTCTATCTCGCTGACGGCAAGCTCGTGCGGCTGAGCGGGAACTTCGGCCTCGACGAGCTCACGGCCTTGCGGTTGGCCCTGCTCATGCCGATGTCACCGGACTGTCGTGATGTGATCGTCGACGCGGGTGAGGTCACCGACGTCATCGACGCGGTCGTCGCCGTTCTCGTGGCCGCCCGGCACTGGGCCGAGGGCAACGGCGCGCGCTTCAGGATGTCGCGCAGCGCACCGTCCCTCGACTCCGCACTCGATGCGTTGGGCATGAAGGACGAGCTGCCCCTGCTGGGCCCCGTCCAGGACGCCGAGCCCGTCAGAGCACAGCGAGGCTCCGGGCTGCGAGTCCCAACCCAACGACGACCACGAGCCCACCGGTAACCAGCGGCGTCGCCGCCGTGAGTCTGCGGGCGATCCGGAGCCGAGCCGCCTGCGGACGCCAACGGTTCGAGAGCCGGACGGCGAGCAGGCCCGCACCGGTGAGCGTCGCTGCCATGCCGAGCCCGTAGGTCAGGACGAGCAGGACGCCGAACAACGTGCGTCCGAGCGCGATGGCGCCGAGCAGCACGACGAGCGCCGAGGGCGACGGCACCAGGCCGCCGGCCACTCCCATGCCGACGAGACCGGTGCGTCCGGTGCGTCGAGGGCGACCGTGCTCATGGTGATGATGCCCGTGCCCGTGGCTGTGGTCGTGGCTGTGGTCGTGGCTGTGGTCGTGGTCGTCATGGCGGGGAGACCGACGGCGTAGTGCGGTGACGAGCAGACCGACACCGATGAGCGCAACGAGCATGCCCGAGGCGACACCGAGATCGCCGATCACCTTGTCGCCGGCGAGGCTCGACGACGCCGTGAGCCCGAGACCGAGGACGAGAACGCCTGCGGTGTGCGTCGCGGTCACCGTCGCTCCAACGACCACGGCATCACGTGTCGAGCCGCGCTTGCCCGCGAGGTAGGCGGCCATCACGGTCTTGCCATGACCGGGCAACGCGGCATGTGTAGCACCGAGCAAAAGGCTGACCAGCACCGCGAGAAGCCCGACGCCGAGTGTCAAGTGCTCGGCCCCGGCAAGTCCCGAGAAGGTCCGGTTGAGCCGGTCGACCAGCCGGGCGACCGGCCCGGCGCCGGGGACGCTTGCCACCCCCCGCGACAACGTCGACAGCCCCTGGCCCGGCTCCACCGTGAGGTCGACCGCACGCACGTCGAGCGGGGCCGAGAGCAGCCCGTTGGGGTAGTGCTGCAACTCGTCACTGACGCTCTGCGCGGGCACCGGCGACCGGCGCAGGTGCACACCGTCACCGCGGGCGGTGACCTCGCGCCAACCGATGCGGTCCGCGCGGTAGAGGTCGGAGAATCCGACGCGACTGCGCTGCTTCGACAGGTCGACGCGCGCCGAGACGCGGCACACAAGTCGCGACGTCGTGAGCCCGGCCGCGCCGGCGCGCAGCTCGTAGTCTGCGCTGCCGATCACCAGTAGCAGCCGAGAACCGTTCGCGGTGAGCGACACCTGGCGCGTGACCTCGGCGCACTGACTGCCGGCGTAGCGGGTGCGCTCGTCGGCACTCAGCGTTCCGTCGCCGTTCGCGTCGACGGTCGGCTGTGCCTGAGCAGTCGGGATCTCGGCCGAGTCGACGACGGAGACCACGTCGATGCCGTGGGCCTTCAACGTGAGGCCGTCGTAGTGGTTGACGGTGAAGTTGCCGAGTGGGTGCGCGCTGGCGGCAGTCGCCGGACCGATGACGAGTCCTGCCACCGCTGCGGCCACGACCACCAGCCGTCTCATCGCGTCCCTCCCGGCCGACCCAACGCTCGCTCGATCGCCCTGCGGTGCAGGTGGAAGAGCGGAGTGCGACCGCCGGTCCGCAACGCCAAGTTGACGGCGGCCAACGCCGCGTGGTCGCGCCCGACCTGATGCAAGGCCCAGGCATATGCGTCGTAGCTCTCGAGGAACGGACGCGTGCGCAGCGCCGCCCGCCCGGCGGCCACGGCGTCCTGCGGGTCGCCGTGGTTGGCCTCGAACAACGTCTCGTCCGTGTCAAGGGTGACTCCGTTGGCACGGAACAGCTGCTCCTCGGCGCGGAACACGGCGTACTGCTTCTCGGCGTCGGCGGTGCGACCGAGCCGATCAAGCAGGTCGCCGTACTCCAGCACGTAGGACGGCTGCGGCACCCGGAGCACGACTGCGGCGAAGGTGCGCAGTGCGGCGTTCGTGTGACCGAGCGCCCGGAGTGCCTTCGCCCGGCCCTCGAGGTTTGGGACGTAGGTCGGGTCCGCGGTCAAGCCGGCGGAATAGTGGCGTATTGCCTCCCGGGGCCGGCCGGTGCTCAGGGCCAGCTCGCCGAGGTAGTAGCGGGCGAAGGCGACCTGCGCCGGCTCGAATGCATGCCGGAGCGCCAGTCGCATGAACGATCGCGCCGCCGGGACGTCACCGCGCAGTTCCGCGGCGTAGGACAGTCGGGCCTCCGCGTCGGCGCCCGGTCGCAGCAGCTCCATCCGCCGGGCCGCGGACTCGGCAGCGCGGTAGTGACCGAGCTGGGTGAGGGCGTCGCACAAGGCGCCGTGCAGCAACGCGCTCTG
>JAVEEE010000067.1 GCA_030840615.1 Frankiaceae bacterium
GGGACCGAGCGAGGTCGGGTCCCACGAGATGCCGACCATGACGAGGCGGCCGCCGCGCGCCAGACACGGCTCGGCTTGCCGCAGGACGGCAGCTGAACCGACCACGTCGAGTGCGACGTCGACGCCAAGCCCGCCGGTGGCCGCTCGTACCTGCTCTTCGGCGTCGGGCGCCAGCGGATCGATCGCGACGTCGGCGCCCGCCCGCAAGGCGCGTTCGCGCGCCCGCGGCAGGGGATCGAGCGCGACGATCGGTGCGGCACCGACCAGTCGCGCAACCTTCACCGCGTGGATGCCGAGCCCACCGACACCCCAGATCCCGATCGACTCGCCGGGACGTACCGCCGCCCGCTCGACGATCGCGGCGTAGGGCGTCGACACCGCGTCGGCGAGGATCGCCGCCTGCTCGATGGGGATCGCATCGGGCACCGCCGTCAAGGCGGCGTAGGGAACGGTGACGTAGTCCGCCCAGGCGCCGTCGTAGTTGAACCCCATGATCTCCATGGCGAGGCAGCGGTCCGTCCGGCCGCCGGCGCAGTGGGCGCACTCCAGGCAGGGGCGGCCCGCGGCCATGACGACTCGCTGACCCACCTGCCAGAACGGAACAGCGTCACCCAATGCCTCGATGACGCCGGCCGGCTCGTGTCCGGGGGTCACGACCGGCAGCGGGCCGGGGAGGGTGCCGTCGATCAGGTGCACGTCGGACGCGCAGACTCCGCAGGCTTGCACGCGGACCAGCACTTCGTGGGCCGCCGGGGTCGGCGTCGGGATCTCGATCACCTCGAGCGACTTCGACTCCTGGTCGAACCTCGCGGCGCGCATCTAGATGGCGGCGAGCTGAGCGGCGGGTTCGGGCGCCTGCAGCTGCTGGTAGTAGGACTCGAGGTCGAAGCGCTTGAGCCGACGGGCGAACTTGAACGTGTAGTCCGGCCAGATCGTCGTGTTGCGGCCCTGCTTGTCGAGGTACCAGCTCTTGCAGCCGCCGGTGTTCCAGACTGTCGGGCCGAGGCGTCGCTGCAGATGCTCGTTGTACGCCGCCTGCACATCCGGGCGCACTTCGACCGCGGCGATGTTGCGTTCGCTCATGAGCCGGAGCGCGTCCCGCACGTAGGGAAGCTGCGCCTCGATCATGTAGACGAGCGACGTGTGCCCGATGCCGGTGTTGGGACCGGCGAGCATGAACAGGTTGGGGAAGCCTGCGAACGTCGTGCCGTTGTAGGCGCCCATGCCGTCGGCGGAGTCCCAGACGGCGCGCATCGTGCGCCCGTCCTTGCCGGTGATGAGCTCCGGGAACGAGTTGTCCGTCACGCGGAATCCGGTGGCAAGGATGATGACGTCGAGCTCGTGGAGGACGCCGTCGTTGGTCACGATGCCGTCCGGCACGACCTTGGCGATGCCCGACGTGACCAGCTCGGTTGTCGGGGAGGCGATCGCGGGCAGGTACTCGTTGGACGGCGTCAGCCGCTTGCATCCCGGCGTGAAGGCAGGCGTCAGCCGTTTGCGCAGCTCCGGGTCCGGCACCTGGTCCTCGAGATGCTTGCGCGCCATCTTCTTCAGCAGCTTGCCGCGCTGCGGATCCATCAGTGCCG
This sequence comes from Frankiaceae bacterium, assembly GCA_030840615.1. Classification (GTDB taxonomy): domain Bacteria; phylum Actinomycetota; class Actinomycetes; order JAFAQI01; family JAFAQI01; genus JAFAQI01. The sequence continues at coordinate 1,587 of JAVEEE010000067.1, forward strand.
GTACGGCGATGAACTCCGACGACCAGTAGTGGAAGCCACGCACGAAGCGCTGCGTCGCCGGAACGTTCCGGTAGAGCCTCCTCTCCCACGCGTGGATCGTCCGCCCGCGGTGCGGAAGGATCCATGCCGCAGTCCGCTGGAAGACGGACAGCGCCGTCGCCTGCTTGTGCACCTCGGGCACGATCTGCACCGCAGAAGCGCCGGTGCCGATGATGCCGACCCTCTTGCCGGTGACGTCGTAGGACGGGTCCCACTGCGCCGAGTGCATGACTTGTCCGGCGAAGCTCTCGATGCCTTCGAAGTGCGGGACCGACGGCTCGGAGAGGAAACCGTGGGCGGCGATGAGAACGTTCGTTGTGAGCGTTCCTTGCGATGTCTCGATCCGCCATTGCTTGGCGTCGTCGTCCCAGCGGGCGGCGTCGACCTTGCAACCGAAGCGCACCCGCTCGACCACGCGGTGCTCCTCGGCGACGCGGCGGAGGTAGCGCCAGATCTCCGGCTGCAATGAGTAGCTGTCGGACCAGTCCGGGTTGAGGGCGAACGAGAACGAGTAGAGGTGCGACGGGACGTCGCACCGGCATCCGGGGTATTGGTTGGCGAGCCACGTGCCGCCGACATCGTCGGCCTTCTCCAGAATGACGTGCTCGACGCCGTCCTCGGCGAGCTTGATCGAGGTGCCGATGCCACCGAAGCCGGCGCCGATGATGACGACATTGTGGTGCTCCGCGGTCATGACGCGACCTTCTGCTTCGCGGTGCGGGCTCGCTTGGGAGCAGGTGCGGGCGGTTCCGATGCGGCGTCCTGGGCTGCTTCGTGAGCTGGCTCGGTCTGCGTCGCGGTGGCGATCAGCTCGGCGAGCGCGGCGTTGACTGCGGCTGGCTGCTCCAGCATCGGGCAGTGCCCGGCGCCGCGCAGCTCGAGCAGGCGTGCGTTGCGCACGGCCGCAGCGATCGCGCGTGAGTGCGCCGGCGGGGTCAGCCGGTCGCGATCACCGACGATCACCAGCGTGGGCACGTCACCGAACGCGACGAGCGCGTCGGCCTGGTCGAGAGCGTCGAGCGTCACCCAGAAATCCCCGACGACCTGGGCCTTCGTGGCCGCGGACATCGCCTCGGTGAACGCGGCAAGCCGCTTGTCCGGCTTGCTCCCGAGGTTGAGAAAGCGGCTGATCGCGACCGAGATCTTCGAGCCCGAGCGGCGGGCTCGCTCGGCCTTGTCGGGGTCGGACACCATCAACGCGAGAGACGAGCTCCACTGCTTCATGAAGGCCTTGGCCATCGGGCCGCGCAGCCCGAAGTTGTCCTGGGGATCACGGGCTGAGCTCGTGTCGACGAGCGCCACTGCTTTCACCTGCCGGCCGAACATCTCGGGGTGCTCGGCGGCGAGCGCCATGATGGTCATGCCGCCCATCGAGTGGCCGACGAGGACGACGTCCCGGTCGGGCGAGGTCGCGGCGATGACGGCGTAGAGGTCCCGCCCGGCCTGGTCGACGGTGCGGTGCTCGCGGGGGCCGGTGCCGGACTCGCCGTGGTCGCGATGATCCATGAGCACGAGCCGGTGCCGCTCGGCGAGAGCGCGTTGGTAGTGCCACGACCGGGACGAGAACGTCCAGCCGTGGGTGAACACCACCGTGGGCCCCGGATGGTTGTCACCGAGGATCTCGACGGCGATCTCGGTGCCGTCGTCGGACGGCACCCGCAGGGTTGGCTCCCAGCGCAGTCGACGAGCATCCGGCCAGGACATGGCGCCTCCCGAGTGGCCGCCCACGGCAGGTACGGCGACGAAAACCTGGGTATCGAAGATTGCACGCAGAGTGCTATAAGTCCGAGTGTGGCGTCAATGCAGGAGGTCGCCCCTCGACAGGACGGCCGGCTCGCCCGGTCCGCCCGGACCCGTCGGGCGATCGTCGACGCGATGCGTTCGCTGCACCACGCGGGTGACCTGCGCCCGACCGCCCCCCGTGTCGCCGACCGGGCCGGCGTGTCGCTGCGCACCGTGTTCCAGCACTTCGAGGATCTCGAAGCCTTGCTGATCGAGGCCGGCCGGCGCGACTACGAGATCGCCATGCGCTACGTCCGGCCCGTCCCGCTGCACGCCCCGCTCCTCGACCGCATCCGCGCGGTGGTCGACCAGCGGGGTGAGATGTACGACGCACTGGCGCCGGTCTGGCGGGCTGCTCGGCTGCAGGAACCGTTCTCGCCGCAGATCCGCAGCAACCGCGATCGGCTCATGGCCGCCGGTCGTGCCCAGCTGGAGCTGGTGTTCGGCTCCGAGCTCGACCGGATGCCGGCATCGCGGCGGGAGAGCGCGCTGCACGCCGCGCAGGTCGCGACCAGCTGGGCCACCTGGGAGTCGTTGCGCACCGAGCTCCACCTGGCACCCGACGCGGCGGGGGCCGCCGTACGGACCCTGCTCGAACCGTTGTTGTCCACCCGCTGACCCACCGCAGCACCGGAAGGTGCCGCATCGGAGGTGCTCGTGTCCTCGCTCCGGCGATACGCACCGTTCGCGTTGCTCGTCGCCGCCCAGATCGTGCTCGTCGTCGTGGCACCGTCCCACGGGACGACGGCAAGCGGGCTCGGCGGCACCTTCTCCGGCGACCAGTCGCCCATCCCGGCAGGCTCTGCGACGCCGAGCGCCCCGTCGTTCGGCGGCGGACCATCGACGTCCGGCGGCGGTGGAAGCACCCCGTCGATCGGTGGTGGGGGTGGGAACACGCCCGTCGTGACCGGCGGTGGGGGTGGCGGCGGGAACGTGTCGGTCGGCAAGCGCGGCACCGCCCCTCCTGCCTCGGGAAGCACCACGGGCAAGGCCTTCTGTGTCGTGGGGCTCGCCGAACACCCGCCCTGTATCCAGCAGTGGGCAGGTGGCAGCAACGGTGGCGCGACCTGGCAGGGGGTCACGGCGACGACGGTCACGGTCGTGATGTACCGGCCGAAGGCGAATGCGGCGGTCGACACCATCCTGCGGGAGACGGGGACCTACATCAGCCCGCAGGACGAAAAGCAGCAGTTCCTGATCGTCACCAGCTGGATCAACAAGCACTACCAGCTCTACGGCCGCAAGATAAAGCCGGTCTACGTGCAAGGCACCTGCGACATCGCGCCGCCGAACGACACCTGTTTCCGCGGCGACGCCGACCGCATCGCCGCGCAGTACAAGCCGTTCGCGCTGTACTGGGACGGCGACACCAACGAAGCGGCGTTCTTCGACGAGCTCGCCCGCAAGGGAATCGTCAGCTGGGGTGGCTGGGCGTTCAGTGACACGTTCAACAACAACCTCCGTCCCTACCACTACGACCTGTTCATGGGCGGCGACACCCAGGCCGACTTCGCCGGGAGCTGGTACTGCCGCCGACTGGCCGGCGGCAAGGCGATCCATGCCGGCTCGGCGAGCCTGCGCAGCAAGACCCGCAAGGTCGTCGTCATCTATCCCGACACCGAGCAGACGACACCATCCGCCCAGCGGCTCATCAAGATCATCCAGGGCTGCGCGGGCAAGGCGGCGGTGATCGACGGCAAGTACTCGTCCAACACCGCGACCGCCGCGCAGCAGGCGACGACCAACGCGGCCAAGTGGAAGGCGGCCGGGGTGACCACGTCGCTGTGGTTCAGCGACCCCATCGCGCCGGCTTATGGCACCAAGGCGGCGACCGCGCAGAGCTGGTATCCGGAGAACGTGCTGGCCGGCAGCGGGTTGCTCGACTACGACGCACTCGCGCAGACCTACGACCAGACCCAGTGGAAGCACGCGTTCGGTCCATCCGACGTCGGCGCGACCACGCCCGTCATGCAGGAGGACGCCGGGATCATCTGGAAAGCGGAGGGCCACTCGGGCAAAGCCAACCCCACCGCGCAGCTGCTCACCGTCTATGAGCTCTCGCTGACGAGCGGCATCTGCGCCGCCGGGCCCAAGCTCACCCCGCTCACCTACGAGTACGGCCTGCTCACGACGCCCGGCTACGACCAGTGGAGCAAGTGGCACGACCCGCAACTCGTCTACCTGAAGTTCGGCCGGGGCGACTACACCGGTGTGAGCGACATCCGCGAGGTCTATTACCTGCCCAACAAGAAGTCTGGCAACAACAACAAGAACGGCGCCTACGTCGCGCTCAACGGCGGCCGGCGCTACCAGCTCGGCGGCTTGCCCAGTGGCGAGTTCCACCTGCCGTCTGACGCATGAGCGCAGTCATCTCGACGCTCGGCGACATCACGCTGCCGGTCTGGCTGCGGCGGGTGCTCCTCGCCGTCACATGGCCGGTCGGCGTGGTCGTCGCCGTCGAGGTGTTGTTCGGCCGCGGCCTGCTTGCTCACGTCGCCGGCGTGCCGGTGCCGCACGGTGTCTCACTCGGCGTGCTCATCAACGGCGCGATCCTCGGCATGCTCTATGCGCTGCTCGCCTTCGGTCTCATCCTCGTCTACCGCGCCAATCGCATCATCAACTTCGCGCACGCAGGGCTCGGGCTCGTCCCGGCGGTGACGGCACTGCTGCTGGTGACCAACCGCGGCTGGCCCTATCCGCTGTCGATCGGGGTCATGCTGATCGGCTCGGCGCTCGTCGGTGGCGTCGTCGAGCTCGTCATGCGTCGCTTCTCCACGTCGCCCCGCCTCATTGCGACGGTGTTCACCATCGGACTTGCGCAGATCTTCGTCTACCTCGAGCTCCGGCTTCCGGGATGGATCGGCGGCACGCCGGGTCTGCCGTTCGACTTCCCGACGCCCTACACCCACCTCCGGGTCGAGATCGGCGGCATCATCTTCAGTGGCGACTACTTCGCGATCGTGATCGCGACAGCCGTCGTGTGCGCGGGGCTCGCGGCGTTCCTGCGCTTCACCCGGATGGGGATCGCCGTCCGCGCCTCCGCGGAGAACGCCGACCGTGCGTCGCTGCTCGGCGTCCCGGTCGCGCGGCTGTCGACCGTGGTGTGGGTCCTGGCCGGCATCTGCTCGGGCATCGCGGTGTTCCTGCAGGCGCCGGTGACGGCGCTGCCCACGGGCGGCTCCGTCTCACCACTCGTTCTGCTCTACGGTCTCGCCGCCGCCGTCGTCGCGCGGATGGAGAGCCTGCCGATCGCGTTCGCGGCCGGGATGGCCGTGGGTGTCGTGCAGCAGGGCGCTTTCGTCGGGTCGAGCCGGCCGGACGACGCGGCGGCGCTGATGCTTCCGGTCATCCTCGGTGCGCTGCTGGTGCAACGTCGGCGGTTCGCGCGGGCCTATGACTCCGGGGTCGCGTCGTTCAAGAGCCTCCAGGAATTTCGTCCCGTCCCGCTGGAGCTGCGCGGGTTGCCGGAAGTACGCCGGGTGCGCGCGGCGTCGATGGCCCTGGTCGGCGCACTCGCTCTCGCCGCCCCATGGATCGTCGGCCCCGGCCGGGCCGTCTTCCTCACCCAAGCCGTCATTGCCGGCATGGTCGCCGTCTCACTGGTCGTCCTGTCCGGCTGGGCCGGACAGATCTCGCTGGGACAGTTCGCATTCGCGGGTGTCGGAGCGGCCGTCGCGGGTGGGCTCGCAACCCGTCATGGGCAGGACTTCTTCGTCACGCTGGCAGTCGCCACCGTCGTCGGGGCTGTCGTGGCGGTGCTCATCGGCATCCCCGCGCTGCGGGTGCCCGGGCTGTTCCTGGCCGTCGTCACGCTCGGGCTCGGCGCCGCTGTGCAGTACGCACTGCTCAGCCGGGACCGGTTCGGTTGGCTGCTCCCGCCGCGCGGCGGCTTCATCACCAAGCCTGAGCTCTACGGTCGCATCAGCCTCGCGTCCGACACTCGCTACTACTTCGTATGCCTGGTGTTCCTGGGCCTCACCTGCCTGTCCGCGTGGTCCTTGCGGCACAGCCGGTCGGGCCGGCTGTTCATCGGGCTGCGTGACAACCAGCGGGCGGCACAGTCGTTCGGCGCCAACGTCACGACAACTCGGCTCGCAGCGTTCGCGGTGGCGGGCGGCATCGCCGCGCTCGCCGGCGCGCTGTCGGTCTACCAGTCCCAGGTCGACGCCAACAGCTTCTCGATGGACATCAGCCTCACGGCGTTCCTTTACGCGGTGGTTGGCGGACTGACGTCGTTGCCCGGCGCAGTCCTCGGGACGATGGCGTTCACGGCCGTCGCCTACTTCGGCGGGCCGAACCTCTCGGTCCTGGCCAGCGGCGTCGGCGTGTCGACCGTCCTGCTGGTGTTCCCCGGCGGTTTCGCCCAGGCGGCGCAGCAGGCCCGTGACGGCGCCCTGCGCTGGCTCGCGGACCGGCACGGGCTGCACGTGCCGGCCCTCGTCGCCGACAGCAGAGTCGCCGAAAGCCAGGTCGGCAGCGACGATGCCGTGCTGCGCTCGGCCGCGGAGCACGTGCAGTCTGCCGGCGTGCTCGCGGGTAGGTCGTCGTGAGTGCGACGCGCCGGCTGACCGGTGGCCTGTCCGCCGTGCCGCTCGTCGTGCTGTCGCTGCTGTTCTTCTTCGACGAGTGGGACACCGCGGCGTTCAACGTGCTTGCTCCGGACATCCAGTCGGCGTTCCACCTCAGCGACCACGGCTTCGGGCTGCTCGTCATCGGCAACCTGTCAGCCGTGTTGCTCATCGCAGTCCCGCTCGGCTTCCTCGGTGACCGGCTGCCCCGGGTCTGGTTCGTCACCGGCGGCGCCCTGGTGGCAGGCGTGTTCTCGCTACTCACCGGGGTGGCCGGCTCATTGCTCGCACTGGCACTGATCCGGCTCGGCAACGGCGTCGGCCGGCTCGTCAACGACCCGATCCACTCGTCGCTGCTGTCCGACTACTACCGGCCGGACGACCGACCTGCCGTCTACGCCGTGCACCGCAACGCCGAACGTGCCGCGCAGGTCGTGGGGCCGGCCGTCGCCGGCATCGTCGCTGCGCTCGCGGGCTGGCGGGCGGCGTTCATGGTGCTGCTGGTGCCGATCGGCATCACCGCGTTCGTGAGCCTGCGGCTGCGCGAGCCGACCCGCGGGGCCACCGACGACCCGGCATCTGCCGAGATCGCGGCGAAGGAGGCGCCAGTCCCGTTCGGCGAGGCCCGGCGGACGCTGTTCGCGGTCCCGACGCTGCGCCGGCAGTTCACGTCGTTCTTCTTCATCGGCGCCGGTCTCGTGCCACTCGCGTTCTACGTGCCGATCTTCTTGGACCGGGTCTTCGCCGTCGGCCCCCTCGGCCGGGGCATCGTCGTCTCGATCAACGGCGCGGCGGCGTTCCTCGGCGTCCTGCTGTCCGGCCGCTGGACGGCCCGCTGGCTGCGGACCGACCTCGGTGAGCCGATCAAATGGGCCGGCATCTCGCTCGTCGGGGTGGGGGTCGGCATCGCCGTTCTCTGCGCGCTACCCAACCTCTACGCCGTCGTCGCCATGGCCGCGGTGACGTCGTTCGTCGGAGGCATCTTCACGCCGCCGTTCGTCACGACGCAGGCGTTGGTGTCACCGGCCCGGGTGCGCTCCCTCTCGTTCGCATGGGCGGCGCTGTTCCTGCTGGCGGGCGTCTGGGTGCTGTTCATCATCCTGCCGGTCTCGACCATCGCCGACGCGCACGGCATCCGTCTCGGGCTCGCTGCGACGACGCCCTACTGGGTCATCGGCGGCGTCGTCATGGCGTCGGCAAAGAAGTTCGTTGCCGCGGATTCCCGCGAGGCGCTCGACTCGCTGGCGTTCGTCACCCGGCTGCGCCAGCAGCGCGCCGCCGGCGAGCAGGACGACGTGCTCCTGCACTGCCAGGCTGTGAGCGTCGCCTACGACGGTGTGCGGGTGCTTTTCGGCGTGGACATGGAGGTTCACCGGGGCGAGATCGTCGCGCTGCTCGGGACCAACGGTGCAGGCAAGTCGACCTTGCTCAAGGCCATCACCGGTCTCGTCGATCCCGCCGGCGGAGTCATCCTCTTCGACGGCCGCGACATCACCCACGCGGATGCCGTCGCTGCGGCCAAGCTCGGCATCGCACAGATGCCCGGCGGCAAGGGTGTGTTCCCAACGCTCACCGTTGACGAGCACTTCCAGGTGGCGGCGTGGCTGCTGCCCGACAAGGCCGACGTCCAACGCGAGGTCGACGCGGCGTTTGCCCGCTTCCCCCGGCTGCGGGAACGCCGCGGGCAGCTCGCCGGCAACCTTTCCGGCGGGGAGCAACAGATGCTTGCGCTCGCGATGGCATTCATCACCAAGCCGCGGCTGCTTCTCATCGACGAGCTGTCGCTCGGGCTCGCGCCCACCATCGTCGAGATGCTGCTCGAGACGGTCCGCGAGATCAACGCGCAGGGGACGACGATCGTGCTCGTCGAGCAGTCGGTCAATGTCGCACTCACGGTGGCCGACCGCGCCTACTTCCTCGAGAAGGGCGAGGTGCGTTTCTCCGGGCCGACCAAGGAGCTGCTCGCTCGTGACGATGTGATGCGATCGGTGTTCCTCGCCGGCGCAACCAAGGGAGCGGGCAAGCGGAAGGCGGCGCCGGCGCGGACTTCGGTGCGCCAGGCGATGGCGGACGTCGAGCGCACGCAGCTGCTGGAAGCGCAGTCGATCACCGTGTCCTTCGGTGGCATCCATGCCCTCGACGACGTCGACCTGGCCGTCGTCGAAGGCGAAATCGTCGGGCTGATCGGGCCGAACGGCGCCGGCAAGACGACGTTGTTCGACGTGCTGTCCGGATTCGTGTCACCGAGTCGCGGCCGGGTGCGGCTCGGTGGTTACGACGTGACGGATCTGGCTGCTGACGCGCGGGCGCGGATGGGGCTCGGCCGGTCGTTCCAGGACGCACGGATCTTCGCCTCGCTGACCGTCGCGGAGAACCTCGCGATCGCCCTCGAGCGGCATCTGCCGATCCGCGACCATGCCGCTGCGGCGCTGGGACTGCCGGCCGTGCGCGAGCAGGAGGACCACATCGCGTGGTCCGTGCACGACCTGGTCGAGCTGATGGGCCTCGGTGCCTTCCGCGACAAGTTCGTCAGCGAGCTGTCGACCGGCTCGCGGCGCGTCGTCGACATCGCGATGGCCCTCGCGCACGATCCGGCGGTGCTCATCCTCGACGAGCCGTCGAGCGGCATCGCACAGCGCGAGACCGAGGCGCTCGGTCCGCTGCTGCGCCAGATCCGGGACGAGACCGGCTGCGCGCTGCTGGTCATCGAGCACGACATGCCGCTCATCGCGGAGGTGTCGAATCGGCTGATCGCGCTCGACCAGGGCCGGGTGATTGCCGCAGGGCTTCCCGACGACGTACTGGCTGACCCGCTCGTCGTCGCGTCCTACCTCGGCACTGACGAGAAGTCGATCCGGCGGTCGGGCACGACGGTGCCGGCAGGCGGGCGGCGCTCATGAACCGGGTGCGTCGTCTCGCCGTCGCTGCTGCACTGGCCCTCGCCGGGTCCGGCGCGGTGCTGCTCGCCGTGGTGACTCCCGCGGCTGCTCAGGCGCCCGCGGTCACGGCGTGGTGGAGCGCACTCAACGCCGGTGACCCGGCGCCCGCACCGCCCGCGCCACCGGACGTCCCGGCCGGCGACCTGCTCGTCCAGGGCAGCAACGCCGTGCCCGTCGCCCTTCCCCTCGGCAGCGCGCCGGCCGGCACCCAGGCGATCGCCGGGCTGTCGTTCGACGTGGCACCCACCGATGTGGTGGGCGCGCTCACACTCAAGCTCGACGGCAGTCCGCCGCCCACGGTGTCGGTGGTCGCCTGCCGCGCGTTGTCGGCATTCACCGAGGGCGGCAACCAGCCTTGGTCCGGCGTCCCCGGCTTTGACGACGCGGCTTGTGTGCCGGGGGTGCTCAAGGAGGACTCCGTCGTCTTCGCGTCCGTGAGCAAGCTCGTCACCACCGGTGCGTTGCGAATCCTGCTGGTGCCCGGCCCGGTCGACCGCATCGTGGTGAAGAAGCCGGGCGACGCCTCGCTGGAGGTCCGGAGCAGCCGGGGCTTCGGCGCCGGCGCGCCGCCGCTCGGCAGCGGCACCAGTGTGGGGCGCAACCCCTCATCGGGGTCCTCAGGCGGTGGTCCCGTCGCGCCCGCCGGTGACGCCGGTGTCGTCGGGCCGTCGTCGGGAGGGACGCTGCCTCCGTCGTCGACGACGTCCGGGACAACCGACACCCCGCCGGTCGTCGCGACCCCTCCCGCGACGGGGTCGGGTGCCGCTGCGGCACTCGCGCGCACGAGTGACTCCGGCATGAGTGTCGGCACCCGCCGGCTCATCGCGGGCATCGTCATCGCCTTGGAGGTCCTCGGGTTCATGGCTCTGGCCGGCAGCCCTGCCCCCGTCGGACCCGCGGTGGCCGGGGCGGGCGCGCTTGTCGCCGGTGGTCGGCTGCGGCCGCCGGACCGGCTGGTCGGTGGGCCGCGTGGCACGCAGTCGGGCGGGGTGGGACGCTTCCGCCGCGAGCGGCAGGGCGCCGCGCCCCGGTTGTAGTGGCGCGGCGTGGTTGTAGGGAAAGGACAACGAGGCACTCCGATGACAGCTGACATGGCGACCACGCCGACCGGCACGAGCCTGCAACGACTCAGCGAGCTCGTTGCCGAGCGCCTCGGTGGCGAGTCCTTGCTGCACTTCGAGGGCGCGACGTTCACCGGCGCTCAGCTGGCCGAACGCAGCCGCCGGTTGTCCCGCGGGTTGCGCGACGCCGGGCTGCGTCCGGGTGAGCGCGTCGTCGTGTGCATGGCCAACTGTCCCGAGGTCAGCCTGACCTACAGCGCGGTCTGGCGTGCGGGCGCGGCGACGACACCGGTGCTGTTCCTGCTCAGCGAGGACGAGCTCAGGCACGTGCTCGTCGACAGCGCCGCCTCCTACGTCGTGACCACGCCGGAGTTCCTGGCCAAGGTCGTCGCGGCGGCGGGCGGCGTCGACACGATGCGGGCCGTGATCGTTTCCGGCGACAGCGCGGGCCAGCCGACCGGCGGGTTGGGGCTGCTCGACCTCGCGGAGCTGGAGCGCGCGTCGGAAGGCGACATCGTCGACCGTGACCCGAGCGACCTCGCGGCACTGCTCTACACCGGCGGCACCACCGGGCGCTCGAAGGGCGTCATGCTCAGCCACGACGCGTTGTCCTCGGCGGCGTGGGCCGCAGTAGCGGCCGGCAAGGCGACCGGCGAGCCGCCGACCACATCGTCGTTGCTGCCCTTGCCGCTCTCGCATGTCTACGGGCTGACGCTCAGCGTGATGGGCCTGCATGCGACGGAGCCGGGCACCTCCGTGCTGATGCGATGGTTCGACCCGGTCGGCTGGCTGCAGCTCGCGCAGGAGCACCGCACCGAGATCAGTGCCCTGGTGCCGTCGATGATCCAGATGCTGCTCGCACAGCCGATGGAGGACTACGACCTCTCGGCGTTACGCCGACTCGCCAGCGGCGGGGCATCGCTCGCACCCGAGGTCGCCGAGGAGTTCGTGAAGCGGCTGCCCGGGGTCGAGATCACCGAGGGCTACGGGTGCACCGAGTCAGCGGCGATCATCTCGACGTCACCGCCCGGCCAGACGCGTACCGGCAGCGTGGGCAAGCCGCCGCCGTTGATCGACGTTCGCATCGAGCAGGCGGATGGCACCGCCGCGCCGCCGGGTGCGGACGGCGAGATCTGCGTTCGGGGCCCCAACCTGATGACCGGCTACTGGA
>JAVEEE010000069.1 GCA_030840615.1 Frankiaceae bacterium
GCGCGAGGTCGACGACATCGTCGAGCTCGCCAAAGCCGTCGGTCGCCAGGATGACTCGCTGCTGCGCCAGAAGATCGCGAGCTCAGTGGTCGAGCTCGAGTGCCTGCGCTACCACTCACTCAACGTCTTGACCCAGGTCGAGCAGGGCAAGGAGCTCGGTGCGGCGTCGAGCATGACCAAGCTGCAGTGGAGCGAGACGCACCAGGACATCGGTGAGCTCTTCACCGACGTCGCCGGTCTGGCTCACCAGGTGAGCGACGACGGGCTCGACGTCGAAGACCTGCAGGCCTCATTCCTGTGGTCACGCTCCGAGACGATTTGGGGCGGTAGCTCGCAAGTGCAACGCAACATCGTCGCCGAGCTCGTGCTCGGACTCCCGCGCTAGCAAAGGAAGTTGAGACACAGATGTTCTTCTCCCTGACTGACGAGCAGCGGGCGTTGCAGGCGACGGTCCGCGACTTCCTCGCCGATCGCTTCCCGCTGAGCGCCGTACGCGATGTCTATGACGACGACGCCGGCGACGGCGACCCGGCCGAGCTATGGAAATCGATCGGTGAGCAGGGTTGGCTCGCCGTGCTCGTCCCCGAAGAGCACGACGGCCTCGGCCTCGGTCTGCTCGACGCCGCCGTCCTGGCCCGCTGCTGGGGCGAGGGGTGCGTCCCCGGTCCGTTCCTTCCCACGTTGGTCGCGGCCGAGGCGATCCGGCTCGGCGGCACCCCCGAACAGCAGCGCGAATGGCTCCCCCGCGTGGCGGCCGGAGACGCGAAGCTCACGCTCGCGGCCGGCGGCCGGGTGACCAGTGACAACGACACGGTCTCGGGCACCGTCGACCACGTCGAGTACGCCCACGTGGCCGACGCGCTGGTCGTCGCGGCGGACGCCGGCGGTCTGTGGCTGGTCGACCCGAAGAGCGACGGGGTGTCGGTCACGGTCAACGACACGCTGGACCGGTCGACCCGGCTGACCCGCGTGCAGCTGCAGCGAGTGCCCGCGCAACGGCTGCCCAAGGCGGTGCTTCCGGAGGTCCTCGACCGCGCCGCGGTGCTGGCCGCCAACGACCTCGCCGGCATCGCCCGGGTCGCTTTCGCGCGAACAGTCGACTACGACAAGACCCGCGAGCAGTTCGGCAAGCCGGTCGGCTCGTTCCAGGTGATCAAGCACACGCTCGCCGACCTGCACGTCGCCACCACGATGGCGGAGCACGCCGGCTGGTACGCCGCCCACGCGCTCGACGCGCGGCTACCCGACGCCGCGCTCGCCGTGTCGGTCGCCAAGGCGAAAGCCAGCGACGTCGCCCGCGACGTGACCGCCGCCATGATCCAGTTTCACGGCGGCATCGGCTACACGTGGGAGCACGACGCCCACCTGTTCTTCAAGCGCGCCAAGCGGATCGAGTACCAGTACGGCGATGCCGCCACGCACCGGGAGCGGATCGCGCGACTGGTCGTCGATGCCGGCTGAACCGGTTGCCACTCCGCTGGCACCGCCGGGGCTGCCGCGCTCGCTCGACTATCCCGACGTCCCGGTCGGAGCGATCCTGCTCGGCGCCGCCCGGCGCTGGCCGGACCGGGTGGGCTGGATCGAAGGCGACGACCAGCTCACGTTCGGTGAGGCCGCTCGTCGAGCGGCACAGTTCGCCAACGCGCTACGCGAACGCGGCATCGGCCGTGGCGACGTCGTCGCGGTCCACGCTCCCAACTGCATCGAGTACCCCGTCGTCTACTACGGCATCTTGCTCGCCGGCGCGACGTTTTCGCCTACCAACCCACTGCTGCCGCCGGACGACCTTGCCTTCCAGCTGACCGACTGCGCCGCGCGCGCCGTCGTCACCTGGAACCTGGTCGCCCCCGCGATCGCGGCGGTACGGGACCGGATCCCTGCCGAGTTCGTCGTGACCATCGGCGCGGATCTCGAGGACTTCCTGCAGGGTCAGCCGGACACTCCGCCGCACGCGGACATCGACGTGCACCACGACCTTGCGCACCTCGCCTACACCGGCGGCACGACGGGACGGTCGAAGGGGGTGGCTGTCCCCTACCGCAACGTGGTGGTCAACTCCCTGCAGTACGCGTGCTGGGGCACCGGCTCGCTCCCGGTCGTCGCGGACGGGCTCGACTCAGAGCTCGCCGGTCTCGTGCTCGACCAGGTCGGCGACGCCGACGAGTGGCCGGCGCGGCTCGGCACCGGCGTCGCGATCAACCTCACGCCCTGGTTCCACGCGATGGGCACGATCGGTGGCCTCAACATCGCCGTGCTGACCGGGTCGACGTTGGTGCTGCACCTGCGCTTCGATCCCGGCCGCTATCTCGAGGACGCGGAGAAGTTCCGCATCACGAGCATGGGCGGCGCCCCGCCGATCTACGTCGCGTTGCTGCAGCACCCCGACATCGACAAGCGCGACCTCTCCAGCGTGCTCAGCATCTCGTCGGGCGCTGCACCGCTTCCCGTCGAGATTCTCGAGGCGCTACGCCAGCGGTTCCCGCAGGCGAAGGTCGGTGAGGGCTACGGGCTGACCGAGGTCACGATGGGCGCCACGTCCAATCCGTCGTGGCGGTCCGGGCTGCGCAAGGCGGGCACGGTCGGTGTCCCGGTCTTCGACACCGCCATCAAGCTGATCGACGGCGAGGTCTGCATCAAAGGCCCGCAGGTGATGCGCGGCTATCACAACAGACCGGAGGCGACAGCTGAGGTCTTGCAGGACGGCTGGCTGCGCACCGGTGACATCGGCGCCATCGACGACGACGGTTACCTCACGATCGTCGACCGCAAGAAGGACATGCTCATCTACAAGGGCTACAACGTCTATCCGCGCGACCTCGAAGAAGTCCTCTTCAAGCACCCGGCTGTCGCCAACGCCGCGGT
>JAVEEE010000078.1 GCA_030840615.1 Frankiaceae bacterium
TGCGCTCGACCCGGCGGCCGATCACCGCACCGACCTCGAGCAGGTGACGCGCGTCGCCGGACAGTCTGGCGACGCGCGCGAGCACGGCCTCCCGTGACGACGGCGGCACCTGCACGCAACCCGCTTCGAGCACCTCGGTGACGTAGAAGGGGTTGCCACCGGTGAACCGGTAGAGCTCGGTCGGTTCGACCTCCGTGCCCCTCGCAAGGACGTCGACGGCATCCTGCGACAGCCGCGGCAGGCTGATCCGCCGAGTCGAGCGCAACGTCGTCAGCTCGCCCATGGCGATCCGCAGCGGATGGTCGGAAGGGAGCTCGTCGTCGCGGTAGGTCACCAGCAGCAACGTCTTTGTGCGGCGCAGCCGGCGGCCGAGAAACCGCAGGAGGTCGAGGGTGGCCTCGTCGGCCCAGTGCACATCCTCGATGACGACAACCGTCAGTGTCGGCGACGCCGACAGCTCCTCGAGCAACAGTCGAAACAGTCGCTCCCGCGGGGCGTCGTCCCGGCAGGCCTCAGCGAGCGCGCCGCCGAGCTGCGGTGCGATGTCGAAGAGGGGGCCGAGCGGCTGCGGGGTGAACGAGCCGTCACAAGCCCCCCACGCCCAGCGCGCGTCGTCCAGCCGATCAGGCAGCGCCTCGACCAGGGTGGTCTTGCCCACGCCTGCCTCGCCGGCGATGAGCACGAGCCGGCTTTCACCGACGCGGGCAGAGTCGGCGTACTCGGCAAGTGAGACGAGGAACCCGTCCCGTTCGAGCAGATGCACTGCCAAATCGTGACGCATGGACGGCGCCACGTCGACCGATTGTCCGTTTTGCCCTGAACTGCCGACCGGTCGCTTCTAGAGGGCCCTGACTCGCGCCTTCGCCGCATCGACGGGCCGCCCGGGACCCGACTTCGCTTTGGTCACGAAGGTCGCCGCGCGGGCAGTGTTGGCACCCAGTCTGACCACCATCTTCAGCGTCACGTGCTGGCCTGGTGACAACGTCCTGGTCGTGTAGGTGCCGGCCCGCACCGCACTCGTCACGTTGGCCGTCCCGCGGAAGTACTTGATGGTGAAACCGCGAGCGCTCCCGTTGCCGTCGAGCTTGAACGCCCGATCCGTCAACCCGTCGTTCTGGACGTCGAAGAAAAGTGTGCCCGCGTGCCCGCGTTGCACCGAGATCGTCCGCCTCTCGCCGGTGCCCAACGCGCTGTAGACGTTGCTGCCCGTGAACGGTCCACCGCTGTGCAGCCCGATGCGTGCGTCGGGGCGCACGGGTGAGAAGGACGCGAGGAACTTCGCCCTCGAGTCGCCTCCGGCGGCGGTGAAGCCGCCACCGGCGAACAGATCGCCGCCGAACATCGCGAGGGTCAGTCCGTCGCCGATCCACGGACCGTTGCCGTTTCCATCAGACCCGACCGGGTGCCACGCGGCGCCGTCGAAGTAAGCGATCTGGTCGGCGCGCGGGTCACCGTTCGCATTCTGGAAAGAGCCGGTGACGAACACCAGTGGACCGAACGTGGTCATCCCGTAGATGAACGTGGATGTGGAGAACCACCCGTTGGTGCCGGCGGTGTTCGCGCCCAGTGCACTCCACGAAGTGCCGTCCCACTTCGCGACGTGGTCCGCATCGGCGATACCTGCGATGTCGAGGGCATCCGCGCTGACATACACGTCGGTGCCGCGCACGGTCAGGGAGCGCACGAAGCCGCCATTGATGGCGCCGCCACCAGCGCCGGGGCCGGATCCCATCGCGTGCCACGAGCCGGGACTGCCGCTGGCGGTGGTGTCCAGGTAGGCGACGTCGTCGGCCTGCGGGATCTGGGCGAGGTTGCTGTAGCCGCCGCCGGCGTAGAGGTTGCCGTTGGTGTCGGCCCCGAGGGTGTGCACCCCACCGCTGAATCCGTCAAGCTCAGACGCGACCGTCGAGCTGGGCGTGCCAGTGGTCAGGTCGCATGCGAGCAGGTAGTCGCCGGCGGCGAGTCCCGCGCCGTTCTGGAACGCGCCGCCGATGTAGAGGGTCGACCCGATGACCTGCAGCGCGTTGACTGCGGCATGGATCCCCCCGGCGCCGTTGCAGAACGGCTCCCAGCCGGAGTCACCGAGCCGCGCGAGGAAGTCAGCGTCGGCGTTGCCACCCGCGTCGGTGAAGACCCCGCCGACGACGAGGTGCGACCCGTCGAACGCGATCGCACGGACCCCGCCGTTCAGTGGCGTTGCGCCTGGGAAGGCATTCCACGCGGATCCGTTCCACGAGGCGAGGTTGTCCGCGTTGGGATGTCCCCCGACGTTGGCAAAGACCCCGCCGACGATCAGCTGCGTCGAGCCCACCGGGTAGAGAACGGCCGGCGTGCCTGTGAGCACTGCCAGCGCCCCGCCGTTGCCGAGATGATCCCAGCCACCCGGCCCCGTCGCAGCTGCGACGGTCGTCGTCGGCAACGCGAAGGCGAGGGCTCCGAGCAGCGGAACGAGCAGCCGGATGCGCCGGCGGGTGTGCTTCTGCACGAGTAACGCCTCATCTCTGTGACGGTGAACGTCGTCAGGAGAGAGGCTTCGTCCGGGCTCTGTCCAGGCTCCGATCAGTGGAGCGTGCGACGGAACCATACGCCGGATCTCTCGCCGGTTC
>JAVEEE010000096.1 GCA_030840615.1 Frankiaceae bacterium
CCGGCGGACGACAAGACGGTCCGCGAAGCCGCTGCGTCCGCGATGGAGCTGTGCGGCATCACCTCACTCGGCGCCGTTCAGTGCGGCCGCCTGTCCACCGGACAACGCCGGTTGGTCGAGCTGGCGAGGTGCATCGCGGGACGGTTCGACCTGCTGTTGCTCGACGAACCGTCCTCGGGACTGGACAAGGACGAGACAGCGCAGTTCGGCGACGTGATCACCCGACTGGCAGTGGAGGAAGGCACCGGCATCCTGCTCGTCGAGCACGACATGTCGCTCGTGATGGACGTGTGTCAGTTCATCTACGTCCTCGACTTCGGTGAGAAGTTGTTCGAGGGATCACCAGCCGCCGTCGCCGCGAGTCCCGTCGTACAAGCCGCCTATCTCGGCTCGACCGATGCGTTGGCGATGGCATCGGGGACGACGGCATGAGCACGGCCGTTGCCGTCGAGCCGGCCCTGGATCTGCGCAACGTCTACAGCGGCTACGGAACTTCGGTCATCGTCCGTGACGTGTCACTGACCGTGCCGGCCGGCAAGGTAGCCGCGCTGATCGGCCCTAACGGGGCCGGCAAGACGACGTTGCTGAAGACGATCGCGGGGACGATCAGGCCGTCGCGAGGCAGCATCTACATGGACGGCCGCGATGTCACGAGGCTGGCGCCTGCACGTCGGCATCTCATGGGCGCGTGCACGATTCCTGAAGGCCGCGGCATCTTCCGGTCGCTGACCGTTCGCGAAAACCTGCAGATCCAAGCGCGCAAGGGTGAGGACAAGCGTGCGACAGAGCTGGCCGTCTCGGTCTTTCCAGCCTTGGGCGAGCGGTTGTCGTTCACCGCTGGGACGTTGAGCGGTGGCGAGCAACAGATGCTTGCGATGGCCCAGGCATACGTGCGACAGCCGAAGCTCGTGCTTGTCGACGAGGCGTCGTTGGGGCTGGCGCCGCTCATCGTCGACCTGATCTTCGAGTTCCTGCAGAAGGTGACCCAGCAAGGCACCTCGCTGTTGATCGTCGACCAGTTCGTCAACCGTGTCCTGGAGATGGCGGACACCGCATTCGTGCTGCGTCGGGGCGAGATCGCCTACGCCGGCAGCCCGCGCCAGCTGTTGACCGGGGGCGTGTTCAAGGAGTACCTCGGCCTGCCGGCTGGAGTCGCCGTCGACCCCGCGGCGCCCCCCGCCACGCAAGCCACCGAGGCCCCGACCAGCCGCGCACCCCGCCGCCCCGGGCGTGCGGGAGACAGCCGGCCTTAGGTTGTCCCACCGACATCAGCACGACTCCTGCCGAACAGCCGACGGGCGGTGCCGGCGAGCACCTAGTGCCTCAGCGCCGGGTCGTCGAAGAAGGCCTGCACGTCCGCCACGGCCCGCCCGCTGGGGCCACGATTGGGAAAGTCCGATCCCAACACGATCCGCTCGGGCCCCATCGTGTCGACCGCGCAGCGCATCGCCGGGGAGTGATAGGAGCACGTGTCGGCGTAGAGCCGGTGTCGCAAGTAGTGCCCGAACTCGTGCTGGGCGTCGCCACGACCGAAGTCAGCGATGCGTTGGGCGAGGTAGGGCAACACGCCACCGAGATGCGGCACGACGAGCGTGAGGGACGGCACCCGGTCAAGCACGCCGGAGAGGACCAGCCGGGCGACCGCGAGGCTGCTGCTGACGACCGGCGCCAGGGTCGCCGCGAGCATCCAGTCGTCGTACGTCGCCGGCAGCGGCTCGAGCGAAGGGTGCACGACCACGGTGAGGTCGAGCGTGGCCGCCCGTGCGAGCACCACTTCCGCCCGGTCGGGCGCAACGGCAAGGTCTCGGCCGGTCGCAAGGACCTGCACGCCGGCGACGTACGGCGAGATCGCGACGCGCTCGAGCTCCGTGACAGCCGCTGCGACCGATGGAAGTGGCAGCGACACGAGCACCTTCAGCCGACCCCTGCTCTGCTCGGCCGCGTCGATCAGCGCGTCGTTGGTCTCCTGGGCCACCCGGGTAGCGAACTCGGGCTCGCCGAACGTAGTCGCAGGCGGCGGAAGCGACACGAGGGAGACGTCGACACCACCATCTGTCATGTCCTGCAACTGCGCCTCCAGCCGCGCGTGCGCAGGTTGGGGGTCGCCGGCCGATCGGATCGATGGCGCCTGCTCCCGGGCGAACACCGGATCGCGCTCCGCCTGCTCTCGCATGAGCTCGGCGTAGCCAGGGGGTCGCCAGTGCGTATGGGTGTCGATGACGTTTGCAGAAGACAGATCCACAACCCGCACGGTAGTGGCCAGGCTCATCAGGCGTGGAGGACGCAACCATGACGGACCCAACCAGTACGGCGACGTGTGCGATCTGCGACGTCGCGGCTCGTGTCGATGCGGACGTTGTGCACCGCACGTCGTTGTTCACCGTTGCCCCGGCAACAGTGAAGGTGCCGGGCTGGTTCCTGTTGTGGACCAACCGGCACGACGCCGCGGGCTTGTGGGACGTGTCGGACGCCGAGGCCGAGGAGTTCGGAAGGCTGGTCCGCGACCTGTCTCGTGCGGCTCGCGCCTGCACGGACGCCGAACGGACCTATGTCATCACCTTTGGCGAACACGCCTTGCATTTCCACGCGATGGTGCTGGCCCGCACCCGGGACATGCCACCCGCAAGCCGCGGGCCCGCGTTGTTGAGCCGCGGACCCGACTTCGCTGATGAAGAACGCGCGGCTGCCGTCGCCGCGCAGGTCCGCGAGCTTCTTGGCCGGACTCGAGGGCAACGCGGCAGCTGAGGGTTCAGCAGCGGGCCGCCAGCAGCGTCGCCAACAATCGCGGCTCGCTGACCATCGCGTCGTGACAGGTGTCGACCTCGATGACCTCCTCGACCCCGCCGAGGTTGTCGATGTAACGACGCTGAGCTGACGGGCGTTGGGCACGGTCCTTCAAGGTGAGCAGCCAGGTGAGGGGCACCTCGCGCGGAAACGCTGAGCGGTCCACCGGCTGAACGGCCAGCCGGGTCGAGTCGGCACAGAGCCTCGAGCGGACGAAATCCTTCTGCTGGCTCGACATGCCGTTGCAAAACCACAACACAGCCCCGCGCAAAGGCGGGCTGGACCCGCTGCGTCGGGCCGCCCGCGACACCAGTCGCCGCAGCGGCCCGTTGAGCGTATCCAGAACCGTCCCGCCGTCCGGCGGGACGCAGGCAGCGAGCAGGACGAGTCGCTTGACGCGGTCGGCTCCCAACCGGCTCACCACGCCCGGCACGACGATTCCCGCCATCGAATGGCCGACGACGACGACCTCGTCGAAACCGGCCCGGTTGATCTGCTCCACCACCGACTCGACACATTGCTCGATCGTCAACGTGTCCAGGTCACCAGGATTCGAACGCCGGCCAGGGAGGTCGACGGCCAGCACGGGCAGATCCGGCGCCAGCGCATCGAGGGCCTCGATCGTCAGGTCCCAGCAGTCCCCCGCGTGACTCGCCCCGTGCACCAGAACCAGTCCTGCGCGTGCCATCGGACCTCTTGCTCCGCTGTCATCCACGCCTCGATCAGACACCCTTATCCTCCGTCACAGTTGCGAGAATTTCCCAACCGAACGCGACGGCCGAGGGAGCACCCGTGCGCGCTGCGATGCAGCATGAGCCCGGCGGAGTTCCACGCGTCGAGAATGTCGATCCGCCCGGACCGGTCGACGGGGCCGTCCTGATCGAGGTGACCAGCGTCGGTCTCGGGGCATGGGATGTCGTCGGTGCCTACCGCGAACCGATCGACTTCCCCTGTGTCGTCCGCGGAGAGGGTGTCGGGCACGCGGACGACGGACGGCGCGTCTACTTCGGTGAGCGCTCGATCCGGCCGTTCGGCGGGTGGGCGGAACGCACCGTTGTGCCCGCCGCGGAGGTCTGGGACGTCCCCGATCACATCGATGACCGAACCGCGATCACGATGGGTATCGCCGGGACGGGCGCGCTGGTCCCACTCGAGCAGGCCGACATCCAGCCGGGCGAGAACGTGCTCGTCCTGGGCGCGACCGGTGCGCTCGGCCAGATCGCGGTGCAGCTGGCGCGAGTCCTGAACGCCGGCCGGGTGGTGGGCGCGGCTCGTGACCGCGACTCGCTCGACCGGCTGCTCGACAGAGGCCTGGTGGACGCCGTTGCCCAAGTGAGCGGCGACGACGACGTCGAGTCGCTGAGGGCGGCCGCACCGGACGGTTACGACGTCGTGCTGGACATCGTCTACGGGGAGCCTTTCGTCGCCGCCCTCAAGGCCACGCGGGTTGGAGCCCGCCTCATGAGCATCGGTGCGTTGGCCGGGCCGACGGCCACGATCGGGTTGGGCGACCTGCTCTACCGCACTCACACGTGCGTCGGCACGGGGCAGCGCCCCGCGGCGGAACGTCGAGAGACATGGGAGCGCCTGCTGCACCTCGCCGTCACGCACGACATCGCCGTCGACTTCGTCGACTACACCCTTGATCAGGCGACCGAGGCGTGGCATGCACAGACGTCGAGCCCGCACGCGAAGATCGTCGCGACGGTCTAGCAAACCTCTACAGCTTGGTGAGGATCTGCTCGCAGCTGCTTGTCTCCGAGTGCGATCGCCACGCTGCTCTCCTGCCTGACGTCATGCTGTACAAAGAACGTCACAACTGTACGACAAGGAGCTTCGCGTGCAGTACACATCCCTCGGCCGCACCGGCCTCCGGGTTTCGCGGCTGTGCCTGGGGACCGGCGCCTTCGGCGTCGCGCCGCTGGAGGCAGATGCGGTGTCGCTGGTCCACCAGGCGATCGATGTCGGGGTCAACTTCTTCGACACGGCCAACTCCTACGGCAACTTCAGGCGGGTTGATCGGCCCGGGGCGCCGCCGCACGACCAGAGAGCCTCAGCGGAGGAGATCCTCGGACGGGCGTTGAAGGGCCGCCGGGACGGCGTCGTCGTCGCCACCAAGGTCCGGGAGCCGGTCGGGCCCGGAGTCAACGACGGCGGACTGTCCCGGCGGCACATCATGCAACAGGTCGACCGCAGCCTTTCCCGTTTGCAGACCGACTACATCGACCTCTACCACATGCACGGGCCGGACTTCGCCACACCGCTCGAAGAGACGATGCGCGCTCTGGACGACCTGGTGCGCCAGGGCAAGATCCGCTACGCCGGGTTCTCCAACTACACCGCTTGGCGGATGGCGGCGGCGATCGGCGTCTGCGAGAAGGTCGACCTCGTCGCGCCGGTCGTGCACCAGGTGCGCTACAACCTGCTCCAACGAGATCCGGAGAACGACGTCCTCGCCGCCTGCGAGCACTTCGGCGTGGGTGTGACGGCATGGAGCCCGCTGTGCATGGGCCTTCTCTCGGGCACCGACGTACTGCGTCGTCCGGTCTTCGGAATGCAGCGCTACGTCGTCGACAAGTCAGCATTGATTCCCTTCAGTGAGAACGAGGTGGCTGCCACGGAAAAGCTGGAGACGCTGGCGCGCGAGTGGGGGCCCTCGCCGGCTCAGCTCGCGCTTGCCTGGCTCGGGGGGCGGCCCAACGTCGCCAGCGCCATCATCGGGCCGGAGAGCACCGCGGAGCTCGACGCCGCGACACCGGCCGGGGACCTGCAGCTGTCCGACGCCCAGCGATCCGAGCTCGACGACCTCCTGCCGCCCCCTCCGTCGCCCGAGGCCCTCTACCAGCGAGCCGTGGACGCGCTGTCCGAGCAAGCCCGTTAGGGCCCGCGGCGGGCTGCCCGCCTAGGAGATCTTGACGACCGACAACACAACAGGGCCAAAAGATGTACATCTGCAGCAGGAACGGCCCGGGGAGCGTCGAAGACGGGCCCCGACGTCGACACGATGTCCCGCGAGCAGCGCTCGCGGAGATGCACAGGCGGATCGGGGATCGTCATGGCGAGAAGACTTCGGCGACCATTGTCCTACGGCCTCGTGACCATGCTGGCGATCTCCAGCGCGACGCTCGCCGCGGCGGCCCACGCGGCCCCGAACAGCGGGGGTGGTGCCGGCCGGCCCTACGACAGCGCCGTCTGGCAGGAATCGCGCGTCACGACTCGCTATGGCGACTCCGTGGCCGTCGAGCTGTGCTTCCCCGCTCGCGCCGGCGTCCGCGCACCGGGCCGGTTCCCGGTGGTGGGCGGGCTGATCTACACAAGCGCAGCCGGCAACAATCCGTGTTCGGCCCAGCTGGCATACATCAAGGCCGGCTATGTCTACGCCGAGATCCAGGTCCCGGGCTCCGGTGGCTCGGAGGGCGGGCCGTGGGACTACGCCGACAAGGACTGGGCGCTGCACAACTATGACGCGATCGAGTGGATCGCCAAGCAGCCGTGGTCAACCGGCAAGCTGGGCACGATCGGCGGTTCCGGCAACGGCGTGAGCCAGCTCTGGACCTCGCAATATCGTCCGCCGCACCTGACGACGATGATTCCCCAGGTGTCGAGCCACAACGGCTATGACATGCAGTACCCCGGCGGCGTCCGGTCGTTCGCTCTGGTCACGTTGCTGTGTGGCATCCCCGGCGCGCTGACGACGGCCGAGAACGGCATCTACGCCCCGCCGACCAGCCAAGAGCAGGTCGAGGAAATGCTCAAGATCCAGGAGCAGAAGGCCACTGAGCTCCGCGGGAATCCGTACTGCCCGCCCACCTACGGGGCCTTCCAGCACCCGGAGTACGACTCCTACTGGCGCGACCTCAACACCTCGCACATCGAGAACGTGACTATCCCTGTCTGGGTGCAAGGGTCCTGGGACGACCTGTTCGTCAACGCTTCCCAGCACGACTATCTGACGTTCGGCAGCAAGAACAAGATGTTCTCGATGGGCTACGTCAGCCACGCCGGTGGCTCGCCGGGCTTCGACCCCGTCGCCCAGTCGATCCGCTGGTTCGACTACTGGCTGAAGGGTCACAAGAAGAACGGCATTCTCGACGACCTTCGCAACGGCCGGTTCCAGTACCAGAGCTGGGAGGAGTGGAAGCCGAAGCAGGCGGCCGATTACCCGATTCCCGGGACCAACTACACGAAGTTCTACCTCGACAACGGCGCGCCGGACCCCGAGGCCAACGGCTCGGTGTCCACTTCCCGGCCGAAGACGGCCGGCAGTGAGTCCTACGTCTACGACCCGGCGAGCGGTGCGGTCGTCGGCGGCCCTTACAGCGGTTTCGCGCGCAGTCACAACCAGTCCGACCCGTCGAATCGTGACACCGTCGCCTACGTCGACCCCGGCGGGCGCGGTGACCAGCGGTTGGATCCGGCGGGCCGAGTCGTCTATCTCGGTCAGCCGCTCAAGCGCGACATGGAGGTCACCGGTCCCATCACGGCAACCGTCTACGCCTCGACAACCGCGGCTGACACCGACTTCGTGGTCAAGCTGCTCGATGTCGAGCCGAGCGATCCCTCGTCCTTCGACGGCAAACACGCGCCTCCCGGCTTCTGGCACGAGGTACAGCCGGGTTACCTCAAGGGCACGTACCGCAGTTACAAGAGCGGATATGTCAAGCAGACGCCGATCCCGGTCGGCAAGGTGGTCCGCTACCAGATCGAGGTCTGGCCGACGTCTTGGTACTTCCGGAAGGGCCACCGGGTGGGACTCACGATCTCGTCAAGCGACACGCTTGCAGCCGGGCCGAACACCAACCCCGCGCAGGTGACGATCTACCACTCGAAGAAGTACCCCAGTGAGATCACGTTGCCGCTGATCCCGAAGAGTGCGACGCGTTACGTCACCGACCAGTACATGCACACGAAGCACGGAGCATCTGGTGCAACCGTCGGTTCTTCCTCCGCGACCCCGGCTGCAGGGCAATCACGGGCGTCGGCACCTGCTGACGGCCGGACCACGGCCCTCGTAGACGCGAGCGCCTCACCGGGTGACCTCGGAGCATCCGTTCACTCGCGAGCCGGGGAGGGAGTCGTCTCGCGGACTGCGCGGCGGCTCGTGGCCACAACCCGTGACCTCGCCGCTGGTGGCGGCCGGCTTGCTGCCCTCGCCGGACTGGTGATGGCTGCTGCCGGCTTCGGGCTGAGACGACGTTGGGTGCGACGGGCTACGGCAGCGACGTATCGTCGGGCGTAGGCACTAGCAAGGTCCGCACTCGCTACGGGGGTTTCGGTGCACCTCCAACAACACTCACGACACGCGACGTGCCCTGAGCACTCTTGGAGGTGGGGGGAATCGAACCCCCGTCCCTCGGCGGCTCATCAAGGCTTCTCCGGGCGCAGCCTGCTGCAGTTTTCTCAGCCCCAGCGATCTCGCAGGCGAGTCGCTGCGGGCTCAGTCACTGTTTGATTTCCCTGCCGACCCCGTGACCGGGTCGACCGGTGGAGCCTCCTATCGATGCCAGGTCCTAGGGCGGAGGCGCCCCTAGGCTGACAGCTCAGCTACCGTCAGGCAGCTAGAGCGAGCCGGTTGTTATCGGCATTTATCATTTTGCCGCGAGTGGTTTGCGAGATCACGCGACATCCTCGGCCCGCTTACCTTGAATCGACGTCCGAAGTCGAAACCGTTCACCCCCTCGTCGGGTTGTTGTCCTTCTCCTCCATGCTACGCCGCTCCCCCAGCAGCCGGGCACCGTTGTCCCAGCACACCGACCGCAGCCAGTCGTCACCAAGATCGAGTCGCACGAGCACCTCGATCTGATGGCCGTAGCAGTGCGGGATGTTCGGGAAG
>JAVEEE010000160.1 GCA_030840615.1 Frankiaceae bacterium
AGATTGCTGCGACGCTGGATCGAGGAGCTGGACGCGCTGCACTTCTCCTACGAGCAGTTCTGTGCCGACCCGGCGACGTACGTCGAGACGCTCGGCGAGCTGGCCCCGGCCCTCAAGACCGCCGACGCGAGCAGCGGGATCCAGGTCAAGGACTACGAGAAGCAGGAGCTGGAAAACCAGAACGCACGGCAGATCGCGCTGCTCCGCCCGCCCGAGATCGACGCCATCGCAACGGTCCTGCGCACCCAGCCCGCACTCGTCGACTACTTCGGCTACGACGCGAGTGGCTAGGAGTCCGGGCCCGCGGATGACGCCCGCGGCCAGAGCCGGAGGTAGTAGACCCAGATGCCGCCGAAGAGTGCGCCGACGACATACATCGGCCAGGTGACGAGGCCCGCCGCGATGACGAGCGGCTGTACGACGCTGCCGGCGAGCCGGCCGCCGCGCCGCCGGAGCAGCGCCGCCGCGACAACGAGGGTGACGGCAACAGCGAGCAGGTAGCCCACGTGCCACGCGCTGACGTGTCCCCGCTCGGCAGACGCGACCGCCGGGGCGGCGAGCAGCAGGACGAGCGCCTCGAGGACGAGTCCGCCGATGCCGATGCCCACCAGCCCCCGGGGCGCTCCGGGTGCGGGCGCGGTCACCTGCCGCCGCCGAGCAGCCGGCGCGCCTCGCCCACCGTCACGATCGAGCCGGTCACCAGCACGCCCGCGCCGCCGAGAGCCGGCGTGCCGCCGTCGAGCCCGGGCGCCTCGGCCAGCGTCACCGCGAGCTCGATCGCGTCGTCGAGCCGAGGCGCGACCTCGACCCGCCCCTCACCCAGCACGGCACGCGCCGTCTCGGCGAGCGCATCGGCCGGCAGTGCCCGCGGCGAGCCGTTCATGGCCACGACGACGCTGCTCACCACCGGCTCCAGCTCACGCAGCAGCCCGGCGGCGTCCTTGTCGTCGAGCACGGCAACGACCGCTACCAGCCGGTCGAACGTGAACGCCTCCTCGAGGGCCGCGGCCAGAGCCGCAGCTCCCGCGGGGTTGTGCGCGCCGTCGAGGACAACCGTCGGGCTTCGGCGAACGATCTCCAACCGCCCGGGCGACGTCACTCCGGCCAGCGCGGACCGGACGATCTCGACATCCAGCGGACCGCGGCCCTCGGCAGCGCCGCCGCGCACCCCGAAGAACGCCTCCACCGCAGCGAGGGCGCACACGGCGTTGCCGGCCTGGTGCGCGCCGTGCAGCGGCAGGAAGATCTCGTCGTACTCCCCGCCGAGACCTTGCAGGTCGAGCAGCTGGCCGCCGACCGCGATCGAGCGGGACAGCACGCCGAAGTCCGTTCCCACCCGCAGCATGGTCGCGCCGACGTCGCCGGCGCGTTCGGCAAGAACCTGCCCCGCGCCGGGCGGCTGCGGAGCGGACACGACCATCGCGCCCGGGTGGATGATGCCGGCCTTCTCGGCCGCGATGGCCTCGACGGTGTCGCCCAGCAGACCCACGTGGTCGAGACCGATCGGAGTGACGACGACCGTGGGCGCGTTGATGACATTGGTCGCGTCCCACCGGCCGCCGAGCCCGACTTCGACGACCGCGACGTCGACGGGCGCGTCGGCGAAGGTCACGAACGCCATCGCGGTGAGGAGCTCGAAGAACGTCACCCGGTCGGGGTGGCGACCGTCGACGAGCTCGACGTAGGGAGCAACGTCGTCGTACGCCGTCGCGAAGACTTCCGGACTCACCGGCTGGCCGTCGAGGGCGATCCGCTCCAAGACGCTTTCGAGGTGCGGGCTCGTGTGGCGTCCGGTGCGGATGCCGAACTCCCGCAGCAGCGCGTCGATCATCCGCGCCGTCGAAGTCTTGCCGTTGGTGCCGGTGATGTGGATCGACGGGTAGGCGCGCTGCGGCTCACCGAGCAGGTCGAGCAGGTCGGTGATGCGATCAAGGTCGGGCACCATCCGCGACGGAAACCGTTGCTCCAGCGCCTTCTCCACCCGCGCCAGCGCCGCCGGTCCCGCGTTGTCCACGCGATGAAGGTTACGGGTGGCCCATACGATGGCCGACGTGACCGAGACCGCACGCGTGCCCGAGAAGCCGTCGCTCGACGGCCTCGAGGACAAGTGGATCGCGGTATGGCAGGAGCAGGACACCTATCGCTTCGACCGCAGCAAGACCCGCGCCGAGATCTACTCGATCGACACACCACCGATCACCGCGAGCGGCTCGTTGCACGTCGGGCACGTGTTCTCCTACACCCACACCGACCTCGTGGCCCGCTACCAGCGGATGCGCGGGCGCGAGGTCTTCTACCCGATGGGCTGGGACGACAACGGCCTGCCGAGCGAGCGCCGGGTGCAGAACTACTACGGCGTGCGCTGCGACCCGTCGCTGCCCTACGACCCGACCTACACCGCGCCCGAGGGTGGCGCCGGTACGACGAAGGTGCAGGACCAGACCCCGATCTCGCGCCGTAACTTCGTCGAGCTCTGCGACCGGCTCACGGCCGAGGACGAGCGGGCTTATGAACAGGTGTGGCGGCGGCTCGCACTTTCGGTGGACTGGTCGGACCCCTACCGGACCATCGACCCGCGCTCCACGGCGATCTCGCAGAGGGCGTTCCTGCGCAACCTCGCCCGCGGTGAGGCCTACCAGGCGGAGGCGCCGTCCCTGTGGGACACGACGTTTCGCACCGCCGTGGCCCAGGCCGAGCTCGAGGACCGCGAACGACCCGGTGCCTACCACCGCATCGCGTTCGCACGCAGCAACGGGGCCGGCAACCAGGCCAGCGGCGAGCCGGTGCGGGTGGAGACGACGCGACCGGAGCTGCTTCCCGCCTGCGTGGCCGTCGTCGCGCACCCCGACGACGAGCGCTACCAACCGCTGTTCGGCACGTCCGTTCGCACGCCTTTGTTCGACGTCGACGTGCCCGTCGTCGCGCATCACCTCGCCGACCCCGAAAAGGGCTCCGGCATCGCCATGGTCTGCACGTTCGGCGACCTGAACGACGTCACCTGGTGGCGTGAGCTCCAGCTGCCGACCCGGCCGATCATCGGTGTCGACGGTCGCCTGATGCCCGAACCGCCGGACGGAGTCGAGCCCACGGCGTACGCGCGTCTCGCCGGCAAGACCATCCACTCCGCGCGCGAAGAGGTCGTCGCGATGCTGCGCGAGTCGGGCGCCCTGGAGGGCGACCCAAAGCCGATCACGCACCCGGTCAAGTTCTACGAGAGGGGCGACCGCCCACTCGAGATCGTGACGACCCGCCAGTGGTACATCCGCAACGGTGGGCGCGAACCCGAGGTGCGCGACCAGCTCGTCGAGCGCGGCAAGCAGCTCGCATGGCACCCGCCGCACATGCGCGTTCGTTACGAGCACTGGGTGCAAGGGCTCACCGGTGACTGGCTAGTCAGCCGGCAGCGGTTCTTCGGTGTGCCGTTTCCCGTCTGGTACGCCCTCGACGACGAGGGAACGCCGGTGCACGAGAAGCCGATCGTGCCGGACGAAGCGGCGCTGCCGATCGACCCGTCGAGCGACTGCCCGCCGGGCTACGCCGAGTCACAGCGCGGCGAGCCAGGTGGGTTCATCGGCGATCCCGACATCATGGACACGTGGGCGACGTCGTCGCTGTCGCCGCAGATCGCCGGACGCTGGACCTTCGACGACGACTTGTTCGGCCGGGTCTTCCCGATGGATCTGCGGCCACAGGGCCAGGACATCAT
>JAVEEE010000182.1 GCA_030840615.1 Frankiaceae bacterium
TCGACGCTGGACGCCGTGTAGTAGACGGTTGGCATCGGACCAGTATCAGGTTTCCCGTCGGGCGACGACGAAGATGCGGCGATACGGCAGGACCGTCCCGAAGCTCTCCTGCGGATAGGCCGCGCGCAGCCGCTCGGCGTACTCCGCGACGAACTCCGCCTGCTGGTCCTCGTCCAGCGCCGACAGCACCGGTCGCAGGCCCGTGCCCTTCATCCACTCGAGCACCGCGTCCGGGCCGGGGAGCACCTGCAGGTACGTCGTCTCCCACGCGTCGACGGCGCAGCCGAGCTCGGTCATCCGTCGCACGTACGTCACCGGCTCCTTGACGGCCGGCTGCGGAAGGTCGAGGCCTCCCAGCACCGGCTGCCACCGCGGCGACGTGCGCACTGCCGCGAGCTCCGTGTGAGTCGGCTCCCCGAAGTTGCCGGGCACCTGGAAGGCGAACCATCCACCCGGCGCGACGAAACCGACCAGGCGCTCGAGCAGCTCCAGGTGACCCGGCACCCACTGCAGCGTCGCGTTGCTGGCGAGGACGTCCACCGGCCGCGTCGGCGCCCACGCGCGCAGGTCGCCCACCGAGAAGCGCACGCCGTCGCGGGCGTTGTCCTGCTGCGCCCGCTCGATCATCTCGGCGGAGCTGTCCACTCCCTCGATGTCGGCGCCCGGCCACCGGTCGGCCAGCCCGGCCGTGAGATTGCCGGGCCCACAACCGAGGTCCACGACGTACGACGGGGTGATCTCGCCCGCGCTGCCCACTCGGGCCATCAGGTCCTGGAACGGGCGGCCGCGCGCATCCGCGAACCGCAGGTACTGCGCCGGGTCCCACTTCATCCGGTCACCGCCTCGCTCCCGTTATCTTGATGTCGAGATAACTTGTCATCCGTTGTTTCTTGATGTCAAGAGACTCGCCGTCGATAATCTCTAGCGGTCGAGAAGTCAGGAGCCCAGCGTGCAGGACGAGGTCGATCGCCTTGTCGCCGCCTGGCGGCGGGAACGGCCCGACCTGGACGTGGGGCCGTTCGAGGTCCTCAGCCGGCTGACCCGGCTGGCCCGCCACCTCGACCGCGCCCGTCGTACCGCCTTCGCCGAGCACGGCCTCGAGGTCGGGGAGTTCGACGTGCTCGCCGCGCTGCGCCGCGCCGGTGACCCCTACGTGCTCTCGCCCGGGCAGCTGCTCGCTCAGACGCTGGTCACATCGGGGACGATGACCAACCGGATCGACCGGTTGGAAGAGCGCGGCCTGGTGCAGCGCCGACCCGACCCCAGCGACCGCCGCGGCGTGCACGTCCGTCTCACGCAGCAGGGTAAGCAACGCGGCGACGCGGCGCTGGCCGACCTGCTCGACCGCGAACGTGAGCTGCTCGCCGGGCTGACCCCGAAACAACAGGACGCCCTGTCAGCGTTACTCCGGCAGCTCGTCATCCCGTTCGAGCCGACAGCGCAAACCGACCCCGCCTGACGCCACCCCCTCCCCCGCCACGATCATGCAATGGTGGTTCCGCCCATGAACGACAACGCCCGCCAGGTGCAGCGCATCTACCTGACCCTGATGCTCGGCAACACCCTGGCGGCCTCGTTCATCTGGGGCATCAACACCCTGTTCCTTCTCGACGCCGGTCTGAGCAACTTCGAGGCGTTCGCCGCCAACGCGTTCTTCACCGGCGGCATGGTGCTGTTCGAGGTGCCGACGGGAGTCATCGCCGACACGGTGGGCCGGCGCGCGTCCTACCTCCTCGGCACCCTCACCCTGGCCGGCTCGACCCTCCTCTACTACTTCATGTGGCAGCTCAAGGCGCCGTTCTGGGCCTGGGCACTGGTGTCCGTGCTGATCGGCCTCGGCTTCACGTTCTTCTCCGGCGCCGTCGAGGCGTGGCTGGTGGACGCGTTGCGCGCGAACGACTACGACGGCCCGCTCGAGCCGGTGTTCGGTCGCGGCCAGATGGTGACCGGCTTCGCGATGCTCGGCGGCTCCGTCCTCGGCGGGGTGGTCGCCCAGGTCACGACACTGGGCGTGCCGTTCCTGATGCGCGTCGGTGTGCTGTTGGCGATGTTCGTCCTGGCGTCGCGCGTCATGAAAGACGTCGGCTTCACACCCCGCCCCGCGACGCATCCCCTGCAAGAGGCGAAGGCCATCCTGTCCGCCTCGATCACCCAGGGGCTCGGCAACCGCCCGGTGCGTTTCGTCATGCTCGCCGCACCGTTCACGATGGGCGTCAGCATCTATGTCTTCTACGCGCTGCAGCCGTTCCTGCTGGACCTCTACGGCGACCCGAACGCCTACTCGATCGCGGGATTGGCAGCGGCCATCATGGCGGGCGCGCAGATCGTGGGCGGCTGGACAGCGCCACGGATCCGCGGGCGGTTCCACAAGCGGACGACGGCCCTCATCCTGGGCACGACCGCGAGCTGCGTCCTGCTGGCACTGCTCGGTCTGGTCGGCAACTTCTGGATTGCCCTCCTGCTGCTCGCCCTTTCGGGTCTCCTCTTTGCTGCCATGCTGCCGATCCGGCAGGCCTATCTCAACGACATGATCCCGTCGAAACAGCGGGCCACCGTGCTCTCGTTCGACTCGTTGATGGGCAACACCGGTGGGGTCGTGATCCAGCCGGCGCTCGGCAAGGCCGCCGACGTCTGGAGCTACGGCACGTCCTTCGTGGTGGCGAGCGTGTTCCAGCTGATCGCGGTGCCCTTCCTGATATTGAGCCGCCGGGAACGCGTACCGGCAGACACCTCTGTGGGCGACTCGCCCGCGCCGACCGTCCCCTGAGCGGCGGTCCCTAGACGTAGCCCTCCGGGACCGGACCCCGCACCTCCATCGAATAGCGGAGCGCCATCTGCGACAGGAACTCGGGATCGACGTTGTCCTCCGCGACGGCGGCACTCAGCTCGTCGAAGTAACCCACCATCGCGGCCGGCGTGTAGATGTTCAGCTTGCGGCTGGGCACCGCGCCGACTCGGAAGCCGTGAAGCTCCCCCGCTGGGATGAACACGAAGGAACCGGTCGGGCAGGAGAACTCCTCATCCCTGAGAAAGATGACGTACTCGCCCTCGAGGACATAGAAGGCTTCTGCCGCATCATGGTGGATGTGCATGGGCGGGCCGAAGCCCGCCGGCTCGGCGGCCTCCAGCAGGCTGAACGCGCCGGCGGTCGCCGGAGCGGTCGCTTTGACCGACATCTGGAAGCCGCCGAGGTCGATCGATCTCCCTTCACCCGGCTTCAACACGAACCCACCGCCTTGTTCGCGCGTCATCGCCACCTCCCCTGGTTGTCATCGGGTCTCAGTCCGTGAGCTCCGCGAGCTCGAGCCAGCGGTCCTCCATGACCGCCCGCTCGTCGCGCAGACCGCGCAGGGCCGCGTCAAGACCGAGCACCCGCTCGTGGTCGCTGGCCGCGGCGGCCATCTCGGCGTACACCTTGCTCTCGCGCTCGCGCAGCTTCTCCAGCTGGCGCTCCAACCGGGCCAGCTCCTTGCGCGCGGCCCGCACCTCACCCGCCGAGCTGTCAGACTCCCGACCCCCACCGGCGCCGCGAGGTTCTGACAAGTCGGCGGCAACACGGGCGGCGCGGCGCAAGTCGAGGTACTGGTCCACCCCGCCGGGCAGGTCACGCAACCCGCCGTCACCGAGCAGCGCCACCACCCGGTCGCAGACCCGCTCGAGGAAGTAGCGGTCGTGCGAGACGACGAGCAGCGAGCCCGGCCAGTCGTCGAGCAGGTCCTCCAGCGCCGTCAGCGTGTCGATGTCCAGGTCGTTGGTCGGCTCGTCGAGCAGCAGCACGTTCGGCTCGTCCATCAGCAACCGCAACAGCTGCAGCCGCCGCCTTTCGCCGCCCGACAGCTCGCCCACCGGAGTCCACTGCCGGTCGCCGACGAAACCGAACCGCTCGCACATCTGCGTGGCCGTGATCTGCCGGCCACCGCCGAGGTCCACGACCCGGCGCACCATCTCCACCGCCTCCAGCACCCGCAGTGACGGGTCGAGCTCGGTGACGTCCTGCGACAGGTAGGCGGCCCGCACCGTGATCCCGCGCACGACCTTTCCAGCTGCTGGCCGCAGCTCGCCGACCAGCAACCGCAACAGCGACGTCTTGCCCGAGCCGTTCACCCCGGCGACCCCCACCCGGTCACCCGGACCGAGATGCCAGGTCAACCGCTCCAGCAGAGTGCGG
This sequence comes from Frankiaceae bacterium, assembly GCA_030840615.1. Taxonomy (GTDB): domain Bacteria; phylum Actinomycetota; class Actinomycetes; order JAFAQI01; family JAFAQI01; genus JAFAQI01. The sequence continues at coordinate 4,169 of JAVEEE010000182.1, forward strand.
TCGCCGACCTGGAGCGTCGCATCGAGCACGTCGTACACCGTCTTGCCGAGCCGCGCGCTGGCGAAGCGCATCAACGCGACCCCGTCGCGCGGA
>JAVEEE010000188.1 GCA_030840615.1 Frankiaceae bacterium
AGCGGATGGGCTTCTTGAACTCGGTGAGCTCCTCGACGGACCGCACCTGGGCGACCACCACGTTGGAGATGTCGGCGCCGGTTTCCTCGACGTGCTCGACCTTGAGTCCGACAGCGGTCAGCCGGTCGGCCACGTCCCGTGGATCGGCGTCGCCGAGGTCGACGTAGTCGGCGAGCCAGGACAACGGCACTCGCACCGCTCAGCCCTCCACGCCGAGTGCGAGCGTCACGCGCACGTCACCCTCGACGAGGTCCCGGATGTCGGAGAGGTCATGGCGTGACATCAACGTGCGTTCGAGCCCCATGCCGAAGGCGAAGCCGCTGTAGCGGTCGGGATCGACTCCGGCCGAGCTGAGGACGACCGGGTGCACCATGCCGCAGCCACCCCATTCGATCCAGCCCTCCGAGCCGCAGGTTCGGCACGGCGGCTCGTCGCGCTGGGCGGAACGTCCGTGGCAGACCCAGCAGAGCAGATCGACCTCGGCGGAAGGCTCGGTGAAGGGGAAGTGGTCCGGTCGCAAGCGGGTCCGCACGTCCGGGCCGAACATCTCGGCGGCGAACAGGTCGAGGGTGCCGCGCAGGTCGGCCATCGAGAGGCCCTCGTCGACCGCGAGACCCTCCACCTGGTGGAAGATCGGTGAGTGGGTCGCGTCAAGCGGGTCGTTGCGGTAGACCCGGCCAGGCACGACGACGTAGCAGGGGGCACCACGTTGCAGCAGCGCCCTGATCTGCACCGGTGACGTGTGCGTGCGCAGCACCACGCCGGCGGTCGGGGGCTCCAGCCAGAGAGTGTCCTGCTCCTCGCGCGCGGGATGGTGCGCGGGGATGTTCAGCGCGTCGAAGTTGAGCCACTCCGCCTCTGCCTCCGGGCCTTCGGCGACTTCCCAACCCATAGCCACGAACACGTCGGCGACGCGCTCCAGCACGAGAGACAGGGGATGGCGAGCGCCGCGTGGCTGGCGGTCCCACGCCAGTGTGACGTCGACGGTTTCCTCGCGGAGCATCGCGTCGTCACGCTGACGGTCGAGGGTGACCCGGCGTTCGTCATAAGCCGCCTGCAGCGCCGTGAGCGCCTCGTTGACGCGACGGCCGGCGTCGGCGCGGGCCTGCGGGGGCAGCGAACCGAGCTCCCGGCGGGCCAGCGCGATCGGCGATCGTCCGCCGAGATGCGCCGTGTGCGCCTGGGCCAACGCGTCGAGATCTGCCGCCGCGTCGGACGCAGCGATTCCCGCCGCGACGGCAGCGGCGAGCTGATCGGCCTGCAGCGCGGCCACTTCCTTCGGGTCGTAGTCAGGTGTGGGCATGCGGAACGCCTTCGGGTACGGCGCGGACGCGCGCAGTCTAAGGGTGGGTAGTCGGGACAACGAGGCGACGACGCGGGCTCAGCCCCCGCCCACCGGTCGCTCAGCGGGCGAAGCTGGGCGTTCCGGCGGGCAGTGAAAACCTCAGTTGCGCCCCGCCGGTCGGTGCCCGTCCGGCTTCGATGGAACCGCCGTGCGCGTCGATGATCCCCTTGGCGATGTAGAGCCCGAGGCCGGTGCCGCCCCGACCACCGCCCCGCCAGAACTTCGTGAACACGCGACTCTGCGCTTCGGCAGCGATGCCGTCGCCTTCATCCGCGACCGTCACCTCTGCGCCGGGAGTATCCGTCGGCCCGACCACGACCTTGACCGTGCCGGCGCCGTGCCGGACGGCGTTCTCGACGAGGTTGCCCACCACCTGGGCCAGTTTGTCGGGGTCGACCCACATCTCGGGGAGCTCCCCCCGCACCTCGAGGTGGAACCGATCGGCCGACTCGCCCGCGGCAACCCGGGCGTCGAAGTCCCGCTGCACGACCGCGGCAACGTCGACGACCTGCTTGCGGAGCTCGAGGCGCCCGGCCTCGATGCGCGAGACGTCGAGCAGCTCGCTGATCAACCGCGTGACGCGGTCGGCGTCGGCGTTGACGGTCTGGAGCATCAGCTTCTTCTGGTCGTCGTTGAAACGGTCCCACTTCGCCAGCAAGGTCGCGGTGAACCCTTTGACACTTGTCAACGGCGAACGGAGCTCGTGGGCGACCGTCGACACCAGCTCCGAACCACTGCGCTCGGTGCGACTGCGGGCGGCGGTATCGCGAAGGCTGATGACAAGGCGGATGACGCGGCGTTCCTGATCACGCACATATCGGGCGGTGACGAGGAGGTCGCGGTCGGCGCCGCCGCCGGTCAGTGTCAGCAGCCGCTCCGGCTGGCGGGTGCGGGTCGTCAGGCCGTCGTAGGGGTTCGTGCAGGCCCACCAGTCGCGGCCCTGAGCGTCGACCAGCGGCAGGACCTCGCGGTAGTCGTGGCCCACGGTCTCGTCCACGTGGCGCGCGAGGATGCGTTCGCCGGCGGGATTGAGCAGCACGACCCGGCCGTCGGCGTCCGCCACGAGCACGCCGTCGGGCAGCTCGTCGTAAGCCGCCTTGTCCAGCACGCGGCAAGCCTAGCGATCCGGAGCGCTCAGGGCCTCCCACCATTCGGAGCAACCGGTCCCGGCTGGGCGCCTCATCCGCGTTGGGCGCGCGCCGAGGCGTAGAGGCAGAGCGCGGCGGCGGTGGCAAGGTTGAGGCTCTCGGCCCGCCCATGCATGGGGATCCGGACCCGAAGGTCCGCGCCGTCGACTCCGGCCGTCTCGAGGCCGTGAGCCTCACTCCCGAACAACCACGCCGTGGGCGCCGTGAGCTCGACGGCGAGGCTGTCGAGGTCCGCGCCGTCGAGGGTCGTGGCCAACACCTGCAGCCCGGCTTCCCGAAGCGCGGTGATGGTTGCGCCGAGCTCGACACCGGTGACGACTGGCACGTGGAAGATGCTCCCGGCGGAGGCCCGCACACACTTGCCGCCAAACGGGTCGACCGAGCCGCGGGTCACGATCACCGCGTCGGCGCCGGCTGCGTCCGCAGTGCGGATCACGGTGCCCGCGTTGCCCGGGTCGGCAGCTCCGACGAGGACAACGACCAGGCGCGCCCGTTGACTGAGCACGGCGTCAAGCGGGATGTCCGGCAGGTCGACGACGGCGATGACACCCTGCGGGTGCCGGGTTTCGCTCAGCGCCGCCGCGACCCGCTCGCTCACCCGGCTGACGGGAACACCGGCTGCGTCGGCTCGGCGTAGGGCGTCGTCATCGGGGTCGGCGCCCGCCGTCACGAAGAGCTCCCGGATGCTTCCCGGCGCGGAGCGAAGGGCCACTCCGACCGCGTGCGGCCCCTCGACGAGGAAAGCACGAGCAGCCGCCCGCTCCTTGCCTTGACGGAGCTTGCGGGCGGCCGCGACGCGTGCGTTTTGCGGTGACGTGATCACGTCGCCGGCGCGACTTCTCAGGCGGCTGACTCCCCCGCCGATGCTCCGGTCGTCGACGGAACAGCAGCGCGGGCCAGCTTGACCAGTGCGGCGAACGCGGCCGGGTCGTTGACAGCGAGATCGGCCAGGTTCTTGCGGTCCACCTCGATGCTCGCGGCCTTCAACCCCTGGATGAACCGGTTGTAGGTCATGCCGTTGGCGCGGGCGGCGGCGTTGATGCGCTGGATCCACAGCTGACGGAACTCACCCTTGCGGGCACGGCGGTCGCGGTAGGAGTAGTTGAGCGAGTGGAGCATCTGCTCCTTCGCCTTGCGGTACAGCCGGGATCGCTGGCCCCGGTAGCCGCTGGCGCGTTCGAGGACGACGCGACGCTTCTTGTGGGCATTGACTGCGCGCTTCACGCGTGCCACGGGAAGACTCCTTGTGGTGTGGAGGGCTGGAGTAGGTCGAGGTCAGGGAACCGCTCAGCGGCCCAGGAGCTTCTTGGCCTTCTTGTTGTCAGCGGCCGACAGGACTTCCTCGTTGGCCAGGCGACGGGTGCGGGTCGACGGCTTGTGCTCGAGCATGTGGTTGCGGTTGGCGCGCCGGTGCATCAGCTTGCCGGTGCCGGTCACCTTGAAGCGCTTCTTCGCGCCGCTGTGCGGCTTCATCTTGGGCATTCCTGCCTCGTCTCCCTGCTCGTCGCTCAGATCGGCTGGTGATCAGATCAGGCGTGTCATTCGCTGGTCGCGGTCTCCACTGCGCTGCTCGGCTCCGGGTTGCGCGCCTGCTGGTTGTTGGTCTGCTGGTTGTGGTGCTGTTGCTGCAGCTTGCGATGCGGTGCCATGACCATGATCATGTTGCGGCCGTCCTGCTTCGGTTCGAACTCGACGTAGCCGAGCTCCTGGACGTCCTCCGCGAGCCGCTTGAGCAACCGGAAGCCCAGTTCTGGGCGGGACTGCTCACGTCCGCGGAACATGATGGTGATCTTGACCTTGTCGCCCTGCTTGAGGAAGCGGACGACGTGGCCCTTCTTGGTCTCGTAGTCGTGCGGGTCGATCTTGGGACGGAGCTTCATCTCCTTGATGACGGTGAG
>JAVEEE010000211.1 GCA_030840615.1 Frankiaceae bacterium
AAGACCAACCCGGCGCACACCGGCTGCCAGCAGACGACACACTTCCAGGTCGACTTCGTCGTGGGGTCAGTCATCCAGACCTTTTCGTCAGGAGTGAACTACAACGGCCGCAAGATCCACGGCGGTCAGGCCCTGGGCTAACGGCGGCCGGCTGGCCCTGCACTCATCCGGGCACTCATCCGGTGGCGGTCCGTAGCCGCTGACTACACACGGTCATAGGTGCGGCGCGAGGGCAGGAGGCGGCGAGCAGCCGACGAAGCCTAACGGTGGAGGTGGGTCACATGTATGACTCGCTGTCGGGGGACCGGTCCGAAATCGCCGATGTCTGCGCTCGCATCGATCGCCTCATCGAGGCACACGACTGGACCAACACACTGTTGCTGGAGCTGGTCACGCGGATGAGCACGGTCCCGCCGCCGCTCGACCCCTACCCGGGCAGCCGCGCGCCTGACGACCACGACCGCACCCAGCCCCACACCCAGCACCAGGAGAACGGCCGGGTGCACGAGCGCGGTCTCGGCAGCCTGATCCTCGACCGCCACCTCGACCCGTAGGTCAGCCCGTCGTTCCAGAGTGCAGTCCGTCGTTCGGGCGCCGCGCGGTCTAGGAATCCGGCGACGGGTCCGGCGAAGGGTCGGACGAGCCGTCGGACGGGTCGAGCGACTGGGCCCTCCGCGGCGCGAGCATCTCGATGAGCTTGTTGCGCCGGCGAAACGTCGCGATGACGACCTTGCCGGTCGACGTGTCGTGGATGCGCAGGGTGCTGCCGGTCGCCTCGGTCGATGTCGTCTCGCCCTGGATCCGGTCAAGCGGGATGCGCGAGGTGATCGTGTCGCCCTTCAGCACGACGAGATGCGACGTCGTCATCACGACGTAGTCGCCGGTGGCGTCGTCGATCGCGATCGCCTCGACCTCTTCACCGGCCTGGAGGTGCCCTTCGATCGCGCGGCGGGCGCGGAAAGCGTCGAACACGCTGGCCTCAGGCACCGACGTGAGCGGCTCGGCGAAGGGGCTGGACCCGCGGACGTGCCTGCGGGGGTGCCTGCACCACGGACACTCCTTACTTGCCGACCGGCTAGGGGATCGACGGTACTGTACCGACATGCGGAGCAGCGGGGGGACCTCTTCGGCGAAGAGCCGGCCGGCGACGGGTCAGCCGGCGAAAAGTCAGGGTGTCGTCGTCCAGCTGCCCGCCAACACACCCGGGACGCGCGAGCTGATCTTGGCGACGGCGCAGCGGTTGTTCGACGAGCAGGGCTACGCCGCGACGTCGTTACGGCAGATCGCGGACGCGGTCGGCATGACGAAGGCGGCGGTCTACTACCACTACCCGGCCAAGGAACATCTGCTGCTCGAGCTGGCGCGGCCGATGCTCGATGACATGGGCGACATGATCGCCCGGCTGCGCAGCCGGGAAGGCACCGTGCCGGACCCGATCGAGGCACTCGAGGCTTACCTCGACCTGTTCGTCGAGCACCTGTCCGTCGTCGGCCTGATGGCACGTGACCCCGCGACCCAGAACCATCCCGACGTCGGTCGGCGGCTCCGGACTCTGGTCGAAGCCATCCAGCTGCAGATCGCCGGCCCCGAGGCCAGCGCCGAACACTCCATCCGCACCAGCTGTGCGATGGGTGTCATCCACGCCGTATCGATGCTCAGCCCCGAAGCAGCGGCCGCCCACCGCAGCGTGATCCTCGACGCCGCAGTCGCAGCGCTCGGCGTACGCCGCTGACGCACCTTCGCCGGCCGAGGCCGGACACGCGGTGAGACAAATAGGCTGCTTTGGCCATGGACAGGGCGGTCACTGGCGGTGATGCTGTGCTCACCGCCTAGCCACGGAGTGTCCATGCGCCGCCGTCTCGTCCTTGCTCTTGCTGCCGCCGGAACTCTCACGGCCACTGTCGGTGCGGCAAGCGCCGCACCGTCGAACCACGGCCAGAGCGTTCGCAACAGTCACGTCTGCGGCCAGCCTTCGACCGGTGCTGCCGCGTGCAACGCGATCCGCCATGACGTCGTCGACCGCAACGGCAAGCCGGTCAAGCCGCCGAGCACTCCCCGGGGATACGGGCCCGCCGACATCCAGGCGGCTTACGGCCTCGGCGGTGGCAGTGCTCAGACCGTGGCCGTGGTCGATGCCTACGACGACCCGACGGCAGAAGCCGACCTCGCGACTTATCGCAGCACCTTCAACCTGCCGGCGTGCACGACCGCGAACGGCTGCTTCAGGAAGGTCGGGCAGAACGGCGGGTCGACGTTGCCGGCCAGCAACGGCAGCTGGGCGCAGGAGATCTCCCTCGACCTCGACATGGTGTCGGCGGCGTGCCCGGGTTGCCACATCCTGCTCGTCGAGGCCAACAGCGCGACGTTCGCCAACCTCGCGGCCGCCGTCAACACCGCTGCTGCGACGGCGGGTGTCGTCGCGATCAGCAACTCCTACGGCGGCGGCGACCAGCCCGAGCTGTCGGCCTACAACCACCCGGGCATCGCCGTCGTCGCGTCGACGGGTGACTCGGGTTATGGCGTGCAGTCACCGGCGTCGTTCCCGCACGTGATCGCGGTCGGCGGCACGTCGCTGAACAAGTCGGGGTCGAGCTACACCGAAAGCGCGTGGAGCGGCGCCGGCAGTGGTTGCTCGACGCAGAACCCGAAGCCGTCATGGCAGAGCGCAGCGACGCAGTGCTCGGGCAAGGCAAACGCCGACGTGTCGGCGGTGGCCGACCCCAACACCGGTGTCGCCGTCTATGACTCGACGCGCTACCAGGGCGTCGGTGGCTGGCTGCAGTTCGGCGGCACGAGCGCGTCGGCGCCGATCATCGCGTCGGCCTACGCGCTCGGCGGCAACTTGTCCGGCTACCCGGCGTCGTACACATGGGGTCACAGCAGCTCGCTGCACGACGTGACCAGCGGCAGCAACGGCACCTGCTCGACCGCGGTCTGGTGCCATGCGGGCTCGGGCTGGGACGGGCCGACAGGACTGGGTACGCCGAACGGCGTCGCCGCCTTCTAACGCCCGAGTTGTCAGCGGCTCATCGAGCCATACGTCGATCAGCCGCTGACAACTCCTAGTCCCTAGGTCTGCCAGCTGACGGGGTAAGCCTGGCGCGCGTCGACGAGACCTTTGAGCGACACGGTCCGCGGCGTACCGAAGGTGAACTCGCGGCTACCACCGGCGAGCTCGTGCGCGACGGACGACACCAGGATCTCGCCGGGAGCGGCCACGTCGGCCAACCGGCTGGCGACGATGACGGTGCTGCCCATGAAGTCGTCGCCGTCGCGCACGACCTCGCCCGCGTGGATGCCGATGTGCACGCGGATCAGCTCGGCCGCCGGTGCAGCGCCGTTAGCACTGGTGTTGGCGCTGGTGTTGGCGCTGTTGTCGGCGCTGTTGTCGGCGAGGCTGCGCTGCAGGGCAACGGCGCAGCGCATCGCGCGCACGACACTGGGGAACGCGACCATGAATCCGTCGCCGCTGGACTTCACCTCGTAGCCGCCGTGCGCGCTGATGTGGTCGCGTACCAACGTGCTGTGCGCGCGCAGCAGCTCGTGCGCCGCGGCGTCGCCGAGCCGGTCGGTGATGCCGCTGTAGTCGCACAGGTCGCTGAACATGATGGTGACGGTGCCGTCGAGCGGTAGTGCATTGGCGGCCGGCACGGGAGATGCGGGCAGCCCCTGCTGGCCGGCGGGGATCGCGGTCGTCTGGCCAGCGGTCGTCTGGTCAGCGGTCGTCTGGTTGGCGATCCGGGCCGAGGCGGACTTGCGCGGCCGCGAGCGGACCGTCACTCCGCCCATGATCGGGTAGGCGTGCACGACGATGTGCGGCGAGCCGGGCAGCGGCGGCACGTCCTTCACCTGCAGCGAGCGGCCGCCCATGATCGGCAGCCCGTGCATCGTGACCTCGATGCCTTCCGGCACGACGATGTCGATCCCGCCCATCACCGCGACGGCGAGGACGTGGACCTCGGCGGAGTCGATCTCGGCGCCGCGGAAGTCGATGTGGCAACCGCCCATCACGGCCACGGCGTTGACACGATCGCCGCAGCGCCAGCGCCCGTGCAGCCCGGCACCGGCCATGATGCTCAACACCTGGTGCCGCGGCTTACGCCTGGTTGCGCCGGCGGGCTCGGGCGCCGGCAGGTCGACGGCGAGCGCGTCGAGCTCACCGCGGCTTCGCGCGGTCAGCGCCCGGTCGATCCGGCCGGCGAACTCGTCGAGGGTGAGCGTCCCGTCCGCCGTACGTTGTTTGAGGATCTCGACCAGGCGGTCGCGCTCTGCGTCGGACACCAGCACCGCGTTGGCAGCCGGCACCGCGTTGGCAGCCGGCAGGGCATCGGCGGTCGGCAGGCCGTCAGCCGACGGCACGACCTCACCCGATCCCATGCGGGCCATTCTTTCCTGCCGTCAAGTCAGGCGGAAGGCAGGTCAGCGTCGGTTGGAGGCTCCGTTCGGCTACTGGACGGTGGGGGCGAGGATGCCGAGCGTCGCGCGCAGGGCGGCTTCCGGGATGACGGGGAAGATGCCCTTGTCGCGGTAGGACTCCTCGATCTCGCTCCAGTCGTAGTACGACGTCACCAACGTGCCGGTCTCGATGGGCTCGAGCCGGTAGCCGTAGAGGTGCTTGATCGGCGGCTGGATCACGCCGGAGATCGTCCACTCGATGAGAGCGTCCGGCTCGAACTTCGTGATGATGACCGTGACGTCGTACTTGCCCAGCGGGTAGTCGTTGAGCGACTCGCGATCCATGTGTACGACGAACGTGTCACCCACGGCCAGGACGCGGTCGCCGTCGGCGGACTGCAGCATCCCGGAGCTGTCGATCGTGACGTGGCCGTGGGGGTCACAGAGGACGGCGAAGATCTTTGCCGGCGCCGCTGCGATCTGCCGCTGCACCTCGAACCGCTCGGTTGTCATGCGGCCCAGCCTTTCACCCACCCCCTACACCCCCAGCGGTGTGCCACCGGTGGGCCTATGACCCCAGCGGTGTGCCACCGCTGGGGGTCAGGGTGTGACGGAAATTGACCAGTGTTGCTGGGGTGAAAGCCTTCCCAACGCGGATGCACGGTCCTAGGGTCATTCGCGAAGGCTCTCCGGACCGCGGGGTCAGCACCGCCGCACGCGCACAGGCCTTCTTACATGGGGAGAGTTCATGGCGTTCAAGGGTCTGCTCGACAACGGTTTCCTCTACGAGCGTGTCCACGAGGTGGAGCACGAGGCGATGCGCCTCGGCCGGCATCTCTGGCTCGACGCGCGCAGCCTCGCGCACATGATCGAGAACCGCGTCGAGGACATGAACCAACCGATCCGTTCGGTGCACTGGGACCGGGTCATCGCGATCCTCGACCAGGGCAAGCTCGGGTCGTGCACGGGCAACGCCGGCACCGGCGCGCTCGGCACCCAGCCGTTCTACGACGCCGTCGGCAAAGCCGTGCTGCCGGCGCCCGACGACGCACTCGCCGCCGAGGGCTTCGCGGTCAAGCTCTACGAGGACGCGACCGTCGTCGACGCCTACCCCGGCAGCTATCCGCCGGACGACACCGGCTCGTCCGGCCTCGCGATCTGCAAGGTGCTCAAGACCCGCGGCACGATCAAGGGATACCGGCATGCCCGCACCGCGCAGGGTTTCCTGCAGCTGCTGCAACGCGGACCCGTGTTGCAGGGCATGCCGTGGTTCAACGCGTTCTTCGAGCCGGACGCCATGGGGTTCATCGACGCCGACCCGGGCTGGTCGGGCAGCGGGCTTGCCGGCGGCCACGAGATCGAAGCCATCGGCGTAGAGCTCGACATCAACGACGTGTTCAACAGCCCGGTCGTCTACGCCAACAGCTGGGGAACCGGTTGGGGCGACGCCGGTCTGTTCCGGATGCGGCTACGCACCTACGAGCAGCTGCACAGCGTGGACCTCAAGCAGTACGTCGTCTAACACGGGCGCACGACGCGGACGCGGACGCGGACGCGGACGACGCGTCAGGTCACGTCGACGTCGACCGCGAAGGTGTCCTCAGCCTCGTCGGGTGCTTCCCATGACCGCCGGAGCCGCAACGAAAGCCGGCCGTTGCCGGGCCGCGCGGCTTTGACGACGACGTGCCGGTTTCCGGTGGCGCCGGCCTTCATGTTCTCGCCGGTGTCGTGCTCGGACGTCTGCACCTCGAGCGGCGCGCCGGTCTCGTCGACCTCCCACCGGAAACCTGTGGTCGCGATCTCCGGCAGCGTCACCTCGATGCTGTCGCCGACCTGCGCGGTGACCCGTTTGCCGTCGTACTGCTGGTCGATACGGATCACGGCCATGGCTGCCTCCCAGCACGCGGCGGTCGGTGCATGATCTCACCGCAGTCGACGCCGATAGCCTTCGCGCTATGAGTCGATGGGTGGAGACGGTCGAACGGGTGATCCCGGCTCCGGCCGAGCGCATCTTCCGGCTCGTCGCCGACCCGCGGCGCCACCAGGACATCGACGGGTCCGGCACGGTGCGCGACGCGACGGACCTGCCCGAGCAGCTCTCGCTCGGCGCGACCTTCGGGATGAACATGCAGTACGGCGGGTCCTACTCGATGACCAGCACCGTCATCGAGTTCGAGGACGGGCGGCGGATCGCGTGGCAGAGCCGCCCACCGGACGGCGGCGCCCGGTGGCGACACCTGTTCGGGGGCCGGATCTGGCGTTACGAGCTCGAGCCCGTCGAGGGCGGCACCCGCGTCCGCGAAAGCTGGGACCTCACCGAGGAGGGGCTGCGGGCGCTCGTGATCGGCTACCGCCGCAAGACTCGCTCCAACATGCAAGCGACGCTGAAGCGGATCGAAGACCTCGACACCTCGGAGTGATCGCCACCGTCGCGGTCTGATCGAGCCGGGCGCAGCCGGCAAGGCTCCACCTGCACCCGCGAACGCAACGGCCTGAGCAGCCGAGGACAATGGGGTCATGTCATTCAGGCTCAAGGACACGGTCGCGCTGGTCACCGGAGCATCGAGCGGCATCGGGGCTGCGGCGGCCAGATCCCTCGCGGCGGAGGGAGCGACGGTCGCGCTCGTTGCCCGGCGTAAGGACCGCCTCGACGCACTCGCGGCGGACATCCGGCAGGACGGCGGGCAGGCGCTCGTCATCGAAGGCGACGTCACGCACGAGGACGAAGCGGCCGCGGCGGTCGAGCGCGTCGTGGCCGAGCTCGGCCGGCTGGACACGCTGATCAACAACGCCGGCGTGATGCTGCTCGGCCCGGCCGTCGGCGCACCGCTGTCGGAGTGGAAGCGGATGGTCGAGCTGAACGTGCTCGGGCTGCTGTATTGCACGCACGCAGCGTTGCCGCACCTGATCAGCGCCGCTGACGACGGGTCGCGCGGCGTTGCCGACCTGATCAACGTCAGCTCGGTCGCCGGGCGGGTGGCTCGCAGCGGCAGCGGCGTCTACAACCTGACCAAGCACGGGGTGGGCGCGTTCAGCGAGTCACTGCGGCAGGAGCTCGCGACCCGCCACGTGCGCGTGTCACTCGTCGAGCCCGGCGCGACGGCGACCGAGCTGGTGACCCACAACCGGCCCGAGGTGCTGGACAGCCTCCGGGGTGTGTTCAACGCGCACATGGAGGCGGAGGACATCGCCGACGCGATCACCTACATCGTCACGCGGCCCAAGCACGTCGCGGTCAACGAGATGCTGATCCGCCCGACCGAGCAAGAACGCTAGTCAGTGCAGATCCGATGACGGCAGTCGAGCAGGTCGTTGAGAAGTGGCACCGATTCCTTGCCGGCGAGCTGCCTGCGGGGCTTGGTGAACTGCTGGCGGACGACGTCGTCTTCTATTCGCCGATCGTCTACACCCCACAGCGCGGCAAGGACGTCACGACGCTGTATCTGCAGGCCGCGAAGCAATCACTGACCGGCGACGGTGGTGCTGGCGACGGTGATGGTGACGGTGGTGGCGGCGCGTTCCGCTACACCAAGCAGGTCCTGGCCGGCGACGTCGCGGTGCTCGAGTTCGAGACGAGCGTTGATGGCAAGTACGTGAACGGCGTCGACATCATCCGCATCGACGACGCCGGGCGCATCGTGGAGTTTCGCGTGATGATTCGGCCGCTGCAGGCGGTCAACGTCGTACACGAGCAGATGCGCGCCATGCTCGAGTCGATGCAGTGACACCGCAAGTTGTCAGCCGCTGAGAGGGCTATAACCCTCTGTGGCGCTCACAAGTTAGGCGGCGCAGAGCGGGACGGGGTCTGAGCCGGCCGCGATCGATGCGGCCGGGAGCAGACGTGCGGGTGGCCGGCGGCCCTCCAACGCGAGCAGGCACGCCGGATAGTTGGTGATCAGCCCGTCGACACCCTTCAGCCCGGCTGCCGTCAGATCCGACTTGGTGTCCGGGGTCCAGGGGATGACCTTCTTGCCCGCGGCGTGAGCCGCCGACACCGTCGTCGTGCTCAGATCGACGTCGGTGCTTCCCGGGCTGATCCACTGATGGTCACCCGCCAACGAATAGGCGAGGTACGGCGACGTCGAACCCTCGGTCAGCAACGCCGTGCTGATCGTGCTGTCGAGCGTTTTCACGTAGTCCAACGCGGGCGGGTAGAACGACTGCACGATGGTGCGGTTCTTCAGCCCGCTCGCCTCGATGAGCGAGACCAGTGCCTGCGTCGGCTTGACGAAGTTCTCGTCCTTGATCTCGATGTTGATCGTGTGCCGGTCCGAGCGGCCCAGGCTCTTGATGTAGCCGAAGAGCTCCCGCGCCGCCGGCACCCGGATCCCGAGGCCGCGCAGTGGATGCTGCGCCTTCGGATCCGGGGACGTCGTACTTTGCCCAGGCGTCCACCACCAGCCGGCGTCGCACTTGCGCAACCGGGCGAAGGTGTAGCTCGACACGCTGCCCGTGCAGCTCGTCGTACGGTCCAACGTGGAGTCGTGGATGAGCACCAGAACACCGTCGGCCGTAAGCCAGCTGTCGGTCTCCATCTGGTCGGCGCCGATGCGCACTGCGTTGCGGTAGGCGTACATCGTGTCCTCGGGCGCATACGCCGATCCGCCGCGATGGGCGCTCACGACGAGCGTGGACGGCAGGACGGACGTCCGAGCCGCGTGGGCGCTGGCTGGAACGACGGCGCCGATCACTGTGGCAACAACGGCGCCGGCGATCGCCACGCCTCGCGAGATCTGAGTCATAGCTGCGTCTTCTCCGCCGGAGGCGACTTCCTGCCGGGAGCACTCAACGTTCACCGGATCGTGGCTGCGGGTTC
>JAVEEE010000239.1 GCA_030840615.1 Frankiaceae bacterium
CCGGCGCACGATCTCGTCGTGGCCGTGCACCCGCAGCACGCTTGACATGACGCGATCCGTGTAGGCCGACAGCGGCCCGAGCGGCAGGACGCCGAGGGCGGCGTCGGGACGACGTACCCGCACGTAGACGTGAGCCGCGAGCTCCTTCGTCGCCCATCCCTCGCAGAGGGTCGGCGCATTGGGGCCGAGCTCGGCGAGGACGTCGGCCAGAGCCGTTCGTTCGTGGGCAGCCCAGGAAGTCACCCGACGAAGGCTACGTCCCCGCTGCTGCCAACACCGCGCGCCGGGTGAGGACGCGAGCCAGGTGCCGCCGGTAGTCGGACCGACCACCGAGGTCGCTCGGCGGGTCAGTGCCGTCGTCGGCGTGCGCGGCGGCACGGCCGACACGGTCTGGGGTGGCTGCGGCACCGGCAAGCGTGCTTTCCACAGCCGTTGCGCGCACCGGCCGCGCACCCATGTTGGTGAGGCCGATGCGCGCCTCGACGATCGAGTCGTTGCTCCGCCGCACCGCGGCCGCCACCCCGACGACCGCCCAGGCCTGCGCGACGCGATGGAACTTCTCGTAGTGGAAGCCCCAGCCGTCACCGAGATTGGGCAGTCGTACTTCGACGAGCACTTCGTCCGGGGCCAGCGCGGTCTGCAGATAGTCGACGAAGAAGTCGGCGGCAGCAATCTCGCGCCGGGCACCACCACCGCCGGCGGCGACGAACGTCGCGTCGAGCGCAACGGCGACTGCCGGGAGGTCGCCGGCCGGATCGGCGTGCGACAGCGAGCCGCCGAAGGTGCCCAGGTGGCGGACCTGCCGGTCGGCGACCGTCTGGGTGGCCAGCGCGACCAGCGGCGCATGCTCCTGCACGATGGCATTGCCGAGGACTTCCGCATGTGTGACGGCAGCACCGATCACGATCGCCTCGGCCTCCGCACGGATAGTTCGCATCTCGGCGACACCGCCGAGGTCGACGAGCACCGTCGGATAGGCAAGGCGAAGTCGCAGGAGGGGGATCAGGCTCTGGCCGCCCGCCAGCAGCTTGGCGTCGTCGCCGTGCGCACCGAGCGCCGCCACAGCTTCGTCGACCGAGGCGGCCTTCACATAGTCGAACTCGGGAGGGATCACGACCCACCTCCGGTCGCAGACTGCAGGGCTCGCCAGATGCGCTCTGGGCTGCACGGCATGCGGACGTCGTTGACGCCGTGTGGGCGCAACGCGTCGACGATGGCGTTGACCACGGCCGGCGTCGACGCGATCGTCCCCGCCTCGCCAACACCCTTGACCCCCAACGGGTTGGAGGTGGCGGGAGTCTCGGTGCGGTCGGTGGTGAAGTGCGGCAGGTCGGCAGCCGACGGCACGTAGTAGTCGACCAGCGAACCGGTCGTCAGGTTGCCCTCGGCGTCGTAGACCGCCTCTTCGTACAGCGCTTGTGCCACCCCTTGGGCGATGCCGCCGTGCACCTGGCCCTCGACGATGAGCGGGTTGATCACCTTTCCTACGTCATCGACTGCGACGTAGGAGCGGATCGTCGGGAAACCGGTCTCCATGTCGATGTCGACGGCGCAGAGGTGGGTGCCGTGCGGGAACGAGAAGTTCTCCGGGTCCATCACGTAGTCGCTGTTGAGCGTCGGCTCCATGCCCTCCGGCATGTTGTGGGACGCGAACGTCGCGAGCGCCACCTGTTGGATCGGCATGGACGCTTCCGGCGAGCCCTTCACCGAAAACGTGCCGGCGGCGAACTCGAGGTCTGCTTCCGCAGCCTCGAGCAGATGCGCGGCGACCCGGCGCGCCTTGTCGATGACCTTGCCGCACGCCAGATGAACTGCGACACCGCCGACCACGAGCGAGCGCGAACCGTAGGTGTCCATGCCCTGCGGTGCGGCGCGGGTGTCGCTGTGCACCACCTCGATGTCCTCGAAGGGGACGCCGAGGGCGTCCGCCGCGATCTGCGACCAGGCGGTGACGTGGCCCTGGCCGTGCGGCGCGGTGCCGGTGACGACCTCGACCTTGCCCGTCGGCAACATGCGGATCGAGGCCGCCTCCCAGCCGCCGGCGCCGTAGGAGAGCGAGCCGAGCACCCGAGACGGGGCGAGCCCGCACATCTCGGTGAACGTCGAGATGCCGATGCCGAGCTGCACCGGATCGTTGCGATCGCGGCGCTCCGTCTGCTCACGGCGCAGCCCGTCGTAGTCGAACAGCTGCATCGCTTTCGCCGTAGCGGCCTCGTAGTTGCCGCTGTCGTAGGTCAGCCCGGAGATCGTGTCGTAGGGAAACTCCTCGTGCTTGATCCAGTTCTTCTTGCGGAGCTCCATCGGGTCCATGCCCAGCTCGACCGCAAGCTCGTCCATCATCCGCTCGATGCCGAACGTCGCCTCCGGACGTCCGGCGCCGCGATAGGCGTCGGTCGGGGTCTTCGTCGTGAACACGCCGTGACACGTGAACGAGTAGGCCTGCATCTTGTAGATGGCGTTGAACATGAAGGCGCCGAGGATCGGCACGCCGGGCGTGACGAGCTGCAGGTAGGCGCCCATGTCGGCCATGAGCTCGACCTTCAGCCCGAGCAGCGTGCCGTCCTTCTTGGCGGCGACCTCGATGTCCTGGATCTGGTCGCGCCCGTGGATCGTCGCTTGGTACCCCTCGCTGCGCGACTCGGTCCACTTCACCGGCCGGCCCAGCCTGCGGGCGACGAGCAGGGCAAGCACCTCTTCGGCGTAGACGTTGAGCTTGCTGCCGAACCCACCGCCGACGTCGGGTGCGACGACCCGCAGCTTCTGCTCCGGCGTGCCGGTCACCATCGCGAGCATCAGCCGCAGGATGTGCGGGATCTGCGTCGTGGAGTAGACCGTGTACTCCTCGCTGGCCGCAAGAGGTGCCACGACAACACCGCGAGGCTCCATGGCGGTCGGGATCAGACGTTGCTGGATGAAGCGTCTCTTGACGACGACATCCGCCTGCTTTGCCGCGGCGTCGTAGTCGCCGTTGGCGAAAGGCCAGGTGAAGCACCGGTTGGTGCCTGCGTCGGTGTGGACGAGGACCTCGTCCTTCAGTGCCTCCTCCATGTCGACCACGGCGGGCAACGGTTCGTAGTCGACCTCGATGGCTTCGAGCGCGTCTGCTGCGGCGTAGCGGTCGCGGGCGATCACGACGGCGACGCCGTCTCCCACGTAGCGCACCTCGTCCACGGCGAGGGGAGGGTGTGCGGGCTGCTTCATGTCGGGGGTGACCGGCCACGCACACGGCAGCGAGCCTTGCTCGCCGGCCAGGTCGGCGCCGCTGTAGGCCGCGATGACGCCGGTTCGCTGCAACGCGGCTGACACGTCGACGCGGCTGATCTTCGCGTGAGCCATCGGGCTGCGCAGGACGGCCATGTGCACCATGCCCGGGAACTGGATGTTGTCCGTCCAGTTCGTCTGCCCGGTGATGAGCTTGGCGTCCTCCTTGCGAAGCCGAGCTCGTCCGATCTCGAGGCGGTTGGTAGGCCCGGAGACCTCGCTCGCGACCTCGGCCGCGACCATGCCGGCGTCGATCTCACTCATCGCACGCCGCCCTTGCTCATCTCAGCGGCCGCCTGGAGCACCGCCTCGACGATGTTCTGGTAGCCGGTGCAGCGGCAAAGGTTGCCTTCGAGGCCCTCGCGCACCTCAACCTCTGAAGGTGCGGGGTTG
>JAVEEE010000257.1 GCA_030840615.1 Frankiaceae bacterium
ACGACGCGAGGAACTCGCGATCCGTGGGCACCCGCTCGATGGTGACGACGGGACGGCCGCCCATGACGTCGATCAGCTGACAGAAGAGCCGCCAGCTGGGGGTGCCGCGCTCGAGCCTGGAGACGGCGGCTTGGCTCACGCCGGCAGCGTCGGCCAGACGCTTCTGCGACACGAAGATGTCGTGCCGCGCGGCGCGCAGGGCTCGGCCCAACGGGCCTTTGGCGGGCTGGACGATGCCGCGACCGCCGATGTCCATGTCGTCGAACCACATGACGGCCAGGATGCGCGCTGCCGGCGCGGGGGCGCTCGGTTGCTGCGCGCGTTGGGGACCGGCGGCAGGGTGGCGTCGCCTGTGCATGAAGCCATCCGCACCTCGGCACCTCGGCACCCCGGTACCCGGTACCCCGCAGTCCGATGACCCCGGCGCCGCGACACCCCTCCCCGAGCCGTATGCACCCCACGCATAAGTGATGCCAGGGAGACATACCTATGCAGGCCATGCATAGGTGATGCGCGGGAGGCATACCTCTCGGAGGGGGTGGTGCGTGCGCGGACCGGCCGCGGCCGCACGAGGCTCAGCGCGACGCGAGGAAGCCGAGCAGATCCTGCCGGGTGACCACGCCGCGCGGCTTGCCGTCCTCGAGCACCACCGCGGCATCGGCGTCCTGCAAAGCGGCAACCGCAGCCGCGACCGGCTCGCCGGCACCGACGATCGGCAACGGCGCCGACATGTGCCGCTCCAGCGGGTCCGCCAGCCGCGCCCGGCCGGCGAACAGCGCATCGAGGAGGTCGCGCTCCACCACCGAGCCGACGAGCTCCGCCGCCATCACCGGCGGCTCCTCCTTCACGACCGGCATCTGCGAGACGCCGTACTCCCGCAGGATGTCGATCGCCTCCCGGACCGTCTCCGACGGATGCACGTGGACGAACTCCGGCAGTTGCGCGCCCTTGCGCAACAGCACCTGCCCCACCGTCTCCGTCGGGCCACCCGTCGACAGGAAGCCGTAGTCCGCCATCCAGTCGTCGTTGAAAATCTTCGACAGGTAGCCGCGGCCCCCGTCGGGGAGCAGTACGACGACAACGTCGCCGGGCTTCGCGCGCGCCGCGACCCGCACCGCCGCTACCGCTGCCATGCCGCACGACCCGCCGACGAGCAGCCCCTCTTCGCGGGCGAGCCGACGCGTCATCTCGAACGAGTCCGCATCCGACACCGCGACGATCTCGTCCGCGACGGTCTTGTCGTAGGTCTCCGGCCAGAAGTCCTCACCGACGCCCTCGACGAGATACGGCCGGCCGGTGCCGCCCGAATACACCGAACCCTCGGGGTCCGCCCCGACGATCCGCACCCGTCCGGCCGAGACCTCCTTGAGATAGCGGCCCGCACCGGTGATCGTGCCGCCGGTTCCGACACCGGCAACGAAGTGCGTGACCGTTCCGTCGGTCTGCCGCCAGATCTCCGGCCCAGTCGACTCGTAGTGCGAGATCGGGTTGTTGACGTTGGCGTACTGGTTGGGCTTCCAGCCGCCCGGCCGCTCCTGCGCCAACCGGTCGGAGACGTTGTAGTAGGACTGCGGATGCTCAGGCGCCACCGCGGTCGGACAGACCACGACCTCGGCGCCGTACGCCCGCATCACGTTGATCTTGTCCTGGGACACCTTGTCGGGGCAGACGAACACGCAGTGGTAGCCGCGCTGCTGCGCGACGATCGCGAGCCCCACGCCCGTGTTGCCGCTGGTCGGCTCGACGATGGTGCCGCCCGGCTTGAGCTCACCGGACTCCTCGGCCGCAAGAATCATCCGCTCGGCGATCCGGTCCTTCACCGAACCGCCGGGATTGAGGTACTCCACCTTGGCGAGCACCTGCGCCGGCACATCGCCGGCGACCACGTTGAGCCGGACCAAGGGCGTGTTGCCGATCAGAGCGACGACCGAGTCGTAGACCTCCACAGCCGGGAACGTATCTTGAGCAGACCTGAATTGAGGAGCAGTCATGCCCGACGCAGTCATCGTCGCCACCGCCCGCTCGCCGATCGGCCGCGCCTTCAAGGGTTCGCTGGTCGACTTCCGACCCGACGACATCACGGCGACGATCATCAAGGCCGCCCTCGACCAGGTGCCCGGCCTCGACCCCAAGGACATCGACGACCTCATCCTCGGCTGTGGTCTGCCCGGCGGTGAGCAGGGCTACAACATGGCCCGCGTCATCGCCGTACTGATGGGCTACGACTTCCTCCCCGGTACGACGATCACCCGCTACTGCTCGTCCAGCCTGCAGTCCACCCGGATGGCTTTCCACGCCATCAAGGCGGGCGAGGGCGATGCCTTCATCAGCGCCGGTGTCGAGATGGTCAGCCGCTTCATCAAGGGCAACAGCGACTCCCTGCCGGACACCACCAACCCGGTCTTCACCCCCGCCCAGGAGCGGTCGGCCAAGCTCGCCGAGGGCGGCGTCGACAGCTGGCAGGACCCCCGCGCCGGCGGCGACATCCCGGACGTCTACATCGCGATGGGTCAGACGGCCGAGAACGTCGCCCGCATCGAGAACGTCACCCGCGAAGAGCAGGACGAGTTCGGCGTCCGCTCGCAGAACCTTGCCGAGAAGGCGATCGCCAACGGCTTCTGGGAGCGCGAGATCACCCCGGTGACGCGCCCGGACGGCACCGTCGTCGAGAAGGACGACGGCCCCCGCGCCGGCGTCAGCATCGAAGGGGTCAGCGGCCTCAAGCCGGTCTTCCGCCCCGACGGCACGGTCACCGCCGCCAACTGCTGCCCGCTCAACGACGGTGCCGCCGCCG
Organism: Frankiaceae bacterium; assembly: GCA_030840615.1. GTDB lineage: Bacteria > Actinomycetota > Actinomycetes > JAFAQI01 > JAFAQI01 > JAFAQI01. The sequence continues at coordinate 2,795 of JAVEEE010000257.1, forward strand.
TCGTCGTCATGAGTGACACCAAGGCCAAGGCGCTGGGCCTCACTCCCCTCGCCCGCATCGTGTCGACAGCAGTGTCCGGTCTCAGCCCGGAGATCATGGGCCTCGGTCCGATCGAGGCGACGAAGCAGGCGCTGGCCCGGGCCGGCAAGAGCATCGACGACATCGACCTGGTCGAGATCAACGAGGCGTTCGCCGCTCAGGTGATCCCGTCCGCCCGCGGGATCGGCCTCGACCCGTTCGGCGACAAGCTCAACGTCAACGGCGGCGCGATCGCCGTCGGCCACCCGTTCGGGATGACCGGCGCGCGGATCACGACGACGCTGATCAACTCGCTGCAGTACCACGACAAGACGCTCGGGCTCGAGACCATGTGCGTCGGCGGCGGCCAGGGCATGGCCATGGTGCTGGAGCGGCTCAGCTGAGCTGCCCCCAAGCAGCGGCGACCAGTTGCTCGGTGGCGAGCGGGTCGGCGGCGTAGGCGTCCTCGCCGACGACCGCGATCACGTCGGCCAGCGCGTAGTCCGGCACGGCGGGCAGCTCATGCCCGGCGCCGCCGATCGCCACGAGGTCGGCAGCGAGCCGCCGGATCGTCTGCGCACGGTCGGCGTAACGCCACCCGGACGGCGACAGGCCGCGCAGCCGGCGTACCAGGCGGTCCAGCTCGGGCACCCGTGGAGGTTATGGCCCTCGGGTCGATGGCCGGTGGCCGGTGCGGGGGCTTGTCCGGCGGGCCGCGCTGAGGCAGTCTGTCGGGGACACCACGGCAGCGAGCGCAACCGGGAGGCGCACATGTCGATGCCCCAGTCCGAGGAGACCCACCAGTCGCTTCTGGCGAGGATCCCCGAGGTAACGGGGCGCGACCTTCCGACCTGGCTCGCATGTCTCAGCGACGGGCCCGGCCTGCTGCGGTTCGAGGAACGCGTCAACTGGTTGGCCGACCAGCACGACCTGCCGCACGGCTACGCCCGCGCGATCGTGCACGAGCACGACAAGCGCCGCGCCGCCGCACGCGGCTAGCTGCTCGCTCCGCCGTGGATCTCGACGAAGCGCGCGACTACCTGCGCCAGAACCATCGCGCCGTCCTCGCGACGATGCGGCGCGACGGCACCCCGCAGATGTCGCCGGTCGCCTGTGCCGTCGACAGCGAAGGCCGGGTCGTGGTCTCCAGCCGCGAGACCGCAGTGAAGACGAAGAACGTACGACGCGACCCGCGCGCATGGCTGTGCGTGTTTCCCGACTCGTTCTACGGCGGCCCCTTCGTCCAGGTCGAAGGTGACGTGACCGTGGTGTCGCTGCCCGAGGCGATGGAGGGGCTCGTCGACTACTACCGCGCCGTTGCGGGCGAGCATTCGGACTGGGACGACTACCGGGCGGCGATGGAGCGGGAGAAGCGCGTCTTGATCCGGTTGGACATCACGCGCGCCGGCCCCGACATCTCCGGCTAGTCCCTCACTCCCCGTGCCCGAGGTGGGATTCGAACCCACACTGCTCTCGCGAGCAAGATCATTTTAAGTGATCCGCGTCAGCCGTTGCGCCACTCGGGCTTCAACCGATGAGTCTAGGCAGCGTCGACGGGCGCAGTCGCTTCTTCGAAGGCCCGGCGCGGGTTCTCGAAGTCGCCCAGCGACACGATCTCGCGGCGGAAGAACAATGCCAGTGTCCAGTCGGCGATGACGCGGATCTTGCGGTTGGTCGTCGGCATCCGCGTCATGTGGTAGGTCCGGTGCATGAACCAAGCAGGCAGACCACGAAGCTTCACGCCGTAGATCTCCGCAACACCTTTGTGCAGTCCGAGCGACGCAACCGACCCGGCGTAGGCATGGCGGTAGTCGCGGACGGGTTCGTCGCGCAAGGACGCGAGGATGTTGTCGGCGAGCAGCTTCGCTTGCCGCACCGCGTGCTGCGCCGACGGGCTCGTGAATGCAGCCGGGTCGTTCTTCGACAGATCGGGAACAGCCGCGCAGTCGCCGGCCGCCCACGCGTCGTCGACGCCGTCGACATGCAGCGTGGCGGCGCAACGGACCCGCTTCTTGTCGTCGAGGGGAAGGTCGGTTGATTCGAGCAGCGGATGTGGTCGCACTCCGGCGGTCCAGACGATCGTCTCCGCGTCGAACCGCTCACCCGACGACAACTCGACGTGTCCGTCGACAAGTGACTGCACCCGGGTGTTGAGCTTCACCTCGATGTCGCGGGTGGCGAGCTCGCGGATCGTGTAGACGCCGAGGTCCTCGCTCACCTCCGGCAGGATGCGACCCGACGCCTCCACCATGACCCAGCGCATCTCCGCGGCGGATATGCCGTCGTACCAGCGGATCGCGTCGCGGGCCATGTCCTCGAGCTCCGCGAGGGCCTCGATGCCGGCGTAGCCACCGCCGATGAACACGAACGTCAGTGCGCGCCGCCGGATGGCGGCGTCCGTTGTCGACGCCGCGATGTCCAGCTCGCCCAGCACGTGGTTGCGCAGGTAGATGGCTTCCGCCACCGTCCGGAAGCCGATGCCGCGCTCGCGCAGCCCGGGGATCGGCAATGTGCGGGCGACCGACCCCGGAGCCAGCACGAGCACGTCGTAGGACAGCTCGTAGGCGGGGCCCTCCCCGGGTTGGAACGTTGCCGTCCGGCGACCGTGGTCCACCGAGGTGATGGCGCCGGCGAGGATCTGGCAGCGGCGCAGCACCCGCCGCAGCGGGACGACGACGTGGCGCGGCTCGAGGTTGCCGGCGCCCGTCTCCGGAAGGAACGGCTGGTAGGTCATGTAGGACTGGGGGTCCACGACCGTGATCGAGGCCTCGCCCCGGCGGAGCCGCCGTTGCAGCCGCAACGCCGTGTACATGCCGACGTATCCGCCGCCCACGATCAGGACGTGCGGCCGCTGCGGTCGGGACATGTGCCCGAATCTACCCACGGCGTCCCGCGGCGCCCTTCGACGCCCGTCCGTGAAATGCCGGTCACGACGCGTTACGGGTGAGAGACTTAAGTGGTCGAGTTACATGCCTCAGGGGGCTTGATGTCGGAGGCCGCGGCCACGCGGCGCGTCACATTCGGTGATGTCCTGGCCAACCGTGAGTTCCGGGCGATGTACGCCGCCCAGGCGCTCAGCGTCATGGGCGACCAGCTCGCCCGCATCGCGGTCGCAATCCTTGTCTTCTCCCGCACCAACTCCGCGCTGTTGACGGGCATCAGCTACGCCATCTCCTACCTGCCGTGGGTCGTCGGTGGGCCGGTCCTCGCCGGCTACGCCGACCGGCTGCCTCGCCGCAGCGTGATGATTTTCTGCGACGTCGTCCGCGCGGTGATCGTGCTCGGCGTCGCCATCCCGCACATGCCGCTGGCCGGGCTGCTCGTCCTCGTGGGCCTGGTGTCGCTGGCCGAGCCGCCGTTCGCAGCGGCCAGGTCGTCGTTGTTGCCCGACGTCGTCGGGGAGGGCGACAACTACGCCCAGGCTTCCACCCTCGCCAACACCACCAACAACTTCGGCGTTGTCGTCGGCTTCGCTCTCGGCGGCGCGATCGTCGCTGCTATCGGTGCGCGGCCTGCGATCCTGCTCGACTCGGCTACCTTCGCGTTGTCGGCGCTGTTGATCTCCCGTCGCGTGCTGCCGCGACCTGCCGCAGATGCCGGACCGCGAGCCATTGTCTCCGAGCTACGGCAAGGCGCAGAGATCGTCTTCAAGGACACCTACCTGCGCTGGCTCGTGTTGGTGTCGTGGCTCATCGTCGGTGCAGCGATCACGACGGAGAGCGCCGCCGTTCCTTACGCCGACGCTCACGGCGGCGGAGCCGTCACCGCCGGGCTCCTCACCGCCGCACTACCACTGGGACTGGTCGTCGGGTCTCTCGTCCTGGCGCGGGTCTTCAGCCCCGCACGGGCGCAGGAGTTCATGCCTTCCATGGCAATGGCCACGCCGGTCGTCATCGCCCTGACCGCGTTCGATCCACCAACTGTCGTCGCCGGCGCGCTGTGGTTCGTCGCCGGTGCCCTGAGCTCCGTGCAGGTCGTCGCGAACCGGGTCTTCGTGGCATCGGTGCCGCGGGAGGTCCGGGGGCGCGCCTTCGGGATCGCGGCCGCCGGCATCGCCACCGCTCAGGGCTTGGGCGCGCTGCTCTCAGGTGCCCTCGCGCAGCATTTGTCGCCGGCCATCGGCATCGCCGACGTCGCATTGCCCTGCTTTGCCATCATTTGCGTGCTGTCCGTGCGGACGTTCGCATCAAGTGCCGTTCCATCTGCGCCGAGGCATGTCGAGAGGCCGGTTCAGGACAAGGACGAGATGCAGCCGCAAACGAGGCGTGCGCGGCCGACGCTTCGGGTGTGGATGTTGAACGCCGCGCTGGCGACGGTCGCTCTGCTGAGTGTGCCCTTGCTCATACACCACCAGCCCACCGTGCAGATCCGGCTGGCCGCTTGGTGGCTTTGCCTTTTGTTCGTCATCGCCATTGCGTTCCCCTTGCACTTCGTGTTCCGCCGCCAACCGTGGTCGGTTCACCTCGAGGCCGTGCCCCTCGTCCTGGGACTGTTCTTCCTCGACCCCTTGACGCTCGTCGTCACGAGGGTCGTTGCCATGGCGTTCGCGCACGCCGTCATTCGCAGACAGCCGCTGATCCGACTTGCCTTCAACATCGCCGCGCCCGCCGCCTACACGGTCACCACGATCGCCGTCTTCCGCGCCCTGGCGCCGCACGGCGACGGGGTCCACGCCGCGACCTGGCCGGCAGCCTTCGTCGCGGTTTGCGCCGACGAGATGGCCTCCGCGCTCCTGGTGATCCTCGTCGTCTACCTCAGCGACCGCATCTGGACCCTTCGGCAAAGCGCCCCTGCGATTGCTTCCAGCCTGGGTGTTGCCCTGATCAACACCTTCCTGGCTCTCACGACGGCAAGCGCGCTCACCTACGACGTGATGACCGCATGGGCCATCACCGTCTTCGTCGTCCTCTCGGTGGCGGCGGTCCGCACCTACCACCGGTTGGCCGATCGCCATGCCGCGCTCGACAAGCTGTATGCGGTGGCGCGCGAGCTCGGGCCCATCGCGGCTGACCCCGGAGACCTCGCCCCCGCCCTCACCCAGCTCCGACGCATCATGCGGGCAGAGACGCTCGAGCTGGCCATGGTCGGCGACGATCCCGACTTCGCCACCGTCATCACGGTGTACGAAGGCGAACAGGGCGAAGGCATGGAGGTCACCGAGCGCGAGTTCGACGAGGCAAGCCGTCGGGTTCTCGTCTCGGCATCCGGCCTGCGCGTCGCCAGTGCAGGCCGACGGCTGCTCGGACAGCGGTCGACGCGACGCACCGAGGATCGCATCGCCGTACCGGTCGGCGGATCCGAACGTGCTGTCGCGCTCCTCACTGCTCACAACCGCACGGGCAACGTCGGTGCCTTCGACTATTCCGACGTCCGCCTGCTCGAGGCCGCAGCCGATCAGCTGTCCGCAGCGCTGGAGAAGGGCCGGCTCGTCGAGAGCCTGCGCCGTGCGGCGACCCGGGACAGCCTCACGAACCTCGCCAACCTCGACAGCCTGCGAACCTTCCTCGCCACCATGCTCGACGGGTCGACCGGCGGCGTGCTGCTGCTGCTCGACATCGACCGGTTCCACGAGATCAACGACACCCTCGGCCACGACGCCGGCGACGCGATCCTCGTCGAGGTTGCCCGGCGGCTGGAGAGCGCTCCCACCCACGGTGCGCTGGTCGCCCGGGTTGGCGGCGACCAGTTCGCGCTGGCCATCCCCGGTCAGGCCGGCGGCGAGGTCGCCCGGCTCGCGGCGCTCGCCGTGAAGTCCCGCGTCGACGGGCCGCTGCGGTTCGAGGCGATCAGCGCCGATCTCCGCATCACGATCGGCATGTCGCGCTCGCCGGAGCACGGGAGCGACCCGGCCACCCTCCTGCGCCGGGCCGAGATGGCGATGACAGCCGCGAAGGGGAGCTCGTCGGGCATCGGCGAGTGGGAGCCGGGCTACGAGCGCGACGGGAGCCGGCGACTGCAGGTGCTGGCCGGTCTACGCCAGGCGCTTGCCAACAACGAGCTCCGCGTCGAGTTCCAGCCCAAGATCCGGCTGGGTAGCGGGGAGGTGAGCGGTTTCGAAGCGCTCGTGCGCTGGCGGCACCCCGAGCTGGGCGCCGTGTCGCCGGTCGAGTTCGTGCCCCTCGCCGAGGCCAGCGGCCTGATCAGCGCGCTCACCAGCAACGTCCTGCGCCTGTCGTTGGACGCCACCCGGCGCTGGCACGACGCCGGCCGGATGGTCGGCGTAGCGGTCAACATCTCCGCCCGTAGCCTCGACGACCCCGTCCTGGTCGGCCAGGTCGCGGCGATGCTCACGGCGAGTGGGGTCGAACCGCGCTGGCTCACGCTGGAGATCACCGAGTCCAGCGTCATGGAGAACCCGGCCCGCAGCATCGACGTGCTCCTCCAGCTGCGCTCGCTCGGTCTCCGGCTGTCGATCGACGACTTCGGCACCGGCTACTCCTCGCTGCACCAGCTGCGCGGTCTGCCCGTGCACGAGGTCAAGATCGACAAGGCGTTCGTCGACCATGTGGACGGGGACGGGGCGGACCGGGCCGTTGTCCGCGCCATCGTCGAGCTCTGCGACTCCCTCGGTCTGACGACGGTCGCCGAGGGTGTGGAGCAGGCGTCCCAGGCCTATGCGCTCGAGTCGCTAGGCGTCGGGCAGGTGCAGGGGTACTTCTACGGCCGGCCGATGAACGAGGCCAGCGCCACCGAGTGGCTGATCCCGAGGACTGTCTCCGACGACCCTGACCATGGAACGTGACGGCGCCGGACATGACACGGGCCGGACATGACAAGGGGTTGAGACTCGGCGTAGCGCCGCCGACTCTCAACCCCTCGCAACTGGTACTGAGGCTCGATCAGCCCCAACCATGACCCTTCTGCATTTCGTCCACCTCCATCAAGAAGCCCTGGACTGGCTTGCAGACGCCATGTTGGGCCATCTGGAGTACTCGCGCTAGGCCATTTGCAGTA
>JAVEEE010000321.1 GCA_030840615.1 Frankiaceae bacterium
CGCTGGCATTGCTCGCCGTGCGGCCGACCGAGCCGGCGGCGCTCGTCCTCCTCGCGGTGGTCGGCGTGGGCAACGCCCTCGTCGACATCGGACTCTTCACGTTGATCGCGCGGCGCGCCCCCGACGCCGTCCTCGCCGCCGTGTTCGGCCTCTTGGAGAGTGCCGGCGCAGTTGGCGTGGCAGCCGGTTCGTTGTTGGCGCCGCTCATGATTCACCTAGTCGGGACCCGCGGCGCGCTTGCCTTCGTCGGGCTGCTGAGTCCGGTCGCCGTCGCGGCGACGTGGTGGCGGTTGCGAGCGCTCGACGTCACCGTGTCGCACCAGGACCACGAGATCGACGTGCTGCGTGCGGTTCCGACTTTCGCGCTGCTACCGCTTCCGGCGGTCGAAAGGCTCGCTCGTGCCCTCGAACCGCTCGCCGTGGATCGAGGAGAGGTGGTGTTCGCCCAGGGTGACGAGGGCGACCGGTTCTTCCTCATCGAGGCGGGCAGCGCGGAGGTGCTCGGTGACGGTGTTGCGGTCACGACGCTCGGCCCCGGCGACGGGTTCGGTGACATCGCACTGCTACGCCGCATCCCGCGTACGGCAACGGTGCGGGCGCTGACCGACCTGCACCTCATGGCGCTGTCGGGCGACCGCTTCCTCGCCGTACTGACGTCGTTCCGGCCCAGCGCCGCGGCGGCGTCGGCTCAGGTCGACGGGCAGCTCCACCGCTACGCGCCCTAGGCAGTCACGCCCACCGGCCGCAAGGACCGATGAGTTCGGGCTGCCAGGATCGTCCTCATGGGCATGACTCGAGTTACCTGCCACATGTCGATTTCGCTCGACGGTTTCGTCGCCGGGCCTGATCAGAGCGTCGACGATCCGATCGGTGTCGGCGGCCTGAAGCTGCACGAGTGGCACTTCGACCCGATGCACGAGGCCGACGTTCCGGTCCGCGACAGCCTGCTCGCCCCCAAGGGCGCCTACATCATGGGCCGCAACATGTTCGGCCCGGTCCGCGGCGAGTGGTCCGACGACTGGCGCGGCTGGTGGGGCGATGACCCGCCGTACCACGCCCCGGTATTCGTCCTCACCCATCACGCGCGCGACCCGATCGAGATGGACGGCGGTACGACGTTCTACTTTGTCACCGACGGCTTCGACGCCGCGCTGGCACAGGCAAGAGCGGTCGCCGGCGACGCTGAGATCGACATCGCCGGCGGTGCGTCGGCCGTCCGGCAAGCGTTCGCCGCGGGCGCGATCGACGAGCTGATGCTCGACATCGCCCCGGTCCTGCTCGGCAGCGGGGAGCGGCTCTTCGACGGCGTCACCGATCCAGGGCTCGAGCCGGTCGAGGCCATCCACTCGCCGTTCGCCACGCACGTCCGCTACCGCGTTGGGGGACGCTGACTCCGCAGTTGTCGCCATAGGTTTGCTTAGGTATTGCATCGCCTATACGTTGGCCGCATCTAGCGCGCCCGGGTCTGTCTCGACCTTGCGCTCCCTCGCCGCTGAGTCATCAGCCGCCGCGCGACCATCGCGCAGGGTTTAGAACGAAGCAACTTTTGAAGTCTTGTTCAGGGGGAGCAGTGTGACTACACAAACAGTTACAGATTCGTCGTATCCGGTGCAATTCGCGGTCGATTATCCGGACCGCGCGCTGAACAGACTGACCTCGGCATTCCGCATCGTCGTCGCCATCCCGATCCTGATCCTGATCGGCACCGTCTCCGGCAGCAGCATCGCGTGGTCGGGAAATCACGCGGGTGCCGTGTCGGGCGCGGGCGGTCTGCTGGTCGCAGGACCGCTGCTCATGATCCTGTTCCGGCAGAAGTACCCGCGGTGGTGGTTCGACTGGAACCTGGAGTTGTCGCGGTTCACCAACCGCGTCGTCGTCTACCTCGTGCTGATGGACGACAAGTACCCGTCTACCGACGACCAACAAGCCGTGCATCTCGACTTCGTCTATCCGGATGCGTCCCGCGACCTCAACCGGTGGCTGCCACTGGTGAAGTGGTTGCTCGCGATCCCGCACTTCATCGTGCTGGTCTTTCTCTGGATCGCGGCAGTCGTGGTCGTCGTCGTGGCGTGGTTCGCGATCTTGTTCACGGGCCGTTACCCGAAGGGGATGTTCGACTACGTCGAAGGCGTGCTGCGCTGGGGCCAGCGCGTGATCGCGTACGCGGTTCTCATGGTCACTGACCGGTATCCGCCGTTCAGCTTGACCGCCTGACGAACACCTATCTGCGGATATCTGCGGACCGGAGACTGTAAAAATGCTCACGCGCCTCGCGCACCTGACCGTTCGCCATCGCTGGCTGGTGATCGGCGGGTGGCTCTTCCTCACTCTTTTCGGCGTCTTCGCCGCGGGCCAGGTGTCGTCGCGCTGGTTCCAGAGCACCGCGGTTCCCGGCCAACCGGCCTACGAGGCCAGTCAGCGGTCGTTGCAGGAACTGGGCTTCGGCGACCGCTCGCCCAATGTCGTCGTCTTCCACACGAGTGGCGATGCAACGAAGGACACCGCGATCGAGCAGGCGATGCAGCGCGCCGCAGCCTCCGTCCCAGGTTCATTCACGAGCTCGTACTTCACGACCGGCAGCCTGCTCTACGTGTCGGGTGACCGGCACACGGCCTTCCAGGAGATCTACCCGTCCGGCCGGGCCGGAGTCGACAAGCTCAGCGGCGCGAAGGAGATGCGTGCCGCGGCAGCAGCCGGCTTGCCGGCTCGGGTCACCGTCAACGTCACGGGTCGCGACGCCCTGGACGAAGCGACCAAAGAGGGATCGGGCGGCGGCGCGAGCGTGCTGCTCGAGACGCTGATCGGCGGAGTGGGCGCGCTGGTGATCCTGCTGTTCGTCTTCGGGACACTGCCGGCGGTGCTTGCGCCGATCGGCATCGCGGTCGCCGCGATCCTCAACACCTTTTCGTTGGTGTGGGCGCTGACCTACGTCACCGATGTCTCCGTCATCGTGAAGTTCCTCATCGCACTCGTCGGCCTCGGACTAGCCATCGACTACGCACTCCTGGTCATCTTCAGGTTCCGCGACGAGCTCCGCGAAGGCAACGACGTCGAGTCTGCGCTCGTCGAGACGATGACCCACGCCGGCCGCTCGCTGATCATCTCCGGCTCGACGGTAGCGATCGGTCTGCTGTCGATGGTCTCGTTGCCGCTGCCGTTGATCCGCACCATGGGCATCGGCGGCAAGCTGATCCCGGCAGTCTCCGTCCTTGCCTCGCTCACGTTGCTACCCGCGGTGCTCGCCGTTCTCGGCGAGCGGATCAACAGC
>JAVEEE010000375.1 GCA_030840615.1 Frankiaceae bacterium
CGCGGACCGATCCGCTGGGCGAGGGCGCCGGCGCGCGGCGACAGCAGGAGCATCAGGGCCGTGAACGGCACCATGGCCGCTCCTGCCTCGAGGGCGCTGTAGTGGAGCGAGAGCTGGAGGCGCAGCACGACGAGGAACAGCGCACCGCCGAGGGCGCCGTAGACGACGAACGTGACCGCGTTGGTGGCGGTGAACTGCCGTGCCCCGAACAGGCCCAGGGGCAGGATCGGGTGCGAGGTTCGTCGTTCATGAGCGAGGAAGGCGAGCAGCAGCACCGTGCCTGCGACCAGCGCCGTCACCACCTCGGCCGAGCTCCAGCCGAGCGCCGCCCCCTCGATCAGCCCGAAGGTGACCCCGACGAGGCCCGCAGTCACGAGCAACCCGCCGAACACGTCCACCCGCGCGTCCGCGATGTTCGCGCGGGACTCGGGCACGTGGCGCAGCGCGATAGCGACGACCGCCACTGCCAGCGGCAGGTTGATGAAGAAGATGAACCGCCAGGAGGCGGCCTGAACCAGCCAGCCTCCGACGAAGGGGCCGACCGCGGTCGCGACCCCACCCAGTCCGGACCACGCACCGATCGCGCGACCGCGATCCGCCGGGATGAACGACGTCTGCAGGATGGCCAGGCTGCCGGGTGTGAGCAGCGCGCCCCCGACCCCCTGCAGAGCCCGGGCTGCGATCAGCGTCGCGGGGTCGGGAGCGACGGCGCACAGCAGCGATGCACCGGCGAACCAGACGATTCCGATGACGAAGACCCGGCGCCGGCCGAACCGGTCACCGAGCGCGCCGGCGACGAGCAGCAAGCCGGCGAGGGTGAGCGTGTAGGCCGTCACCGTCCACTGCAGCGACGAAAGGCCGACCGTGAACTCCTTGCCGATGGCAGGCAGGGCGATGCCGACGACTGTCGCGTCGATGCTCGCGAGAGCCGAGCCGAGGACGGTCGCGAGGAGGACCCAGCGGCCGGCAGCCGTCGACAAGGACAGGCCGGCCGGTGCAGTCACGGGGCCAGCGTGCGGTGGGTCAGCGTGCGGTGGGTCAGCGTGAGCGGCGGCTGGGAGTGCGGCTGGCGTGCAGGTTTTCGAGTGCCTCGGCGAGCAGCTTCTCGCCCTCCGCCACCGTGCGACGCATCATGAGGAACTCGTAGGGCGTCTTGTGCGAGGCGCCCGCCATGCCGACCCGGGCCGGCGGCTCGTTCTTGTCCGCCCCGGCCGGCTGGCCGCAGACGGAGCAGTCCCAAGTGTCGGGTGCAGGCACGTCGGACGCCAGCTGCGGCCGGCTCTCGTGGCCGGCGTGGCACCAGTAGGACACCGCTCGGCGCGGCTGCAGCGGCCCGCCACGGTCGACCTCGGCGCCGGCAGCGCCGCCCAGGCGCCCGCCACGCAGAACCGTACGACGCGATCCCATGCCCAACGTCCTTTCGTAACCGGCGGAAAGCCGACGTTGCCGGCCGGCCCTACAAGAGGGCCGACCGGCAACAATGCGTTCAGACCGCGCGGACGTTCTCCGCCTGGGGGCCCTTCTGGCCCTGCGTGACGTCGAACTCGACCGTTGCGCCCTCGTCGAGGCTCTTGTAGCCGTCGCCGGAGATGGCCGAGTAGTGGACGAACACGTCAGGCGTGCCGTCGGACGGTGCGATAAAGCCGTAGCCCTTTTCGCTGTTGAACCACTTGACTGTGCCTTGCGCCATGAACTTGTCCTTACGGCGTTCTTCGCCCCGACTATCGGGACTCGGTCGCCGCGGTGCTCTCGGGATGAAAGCAAAACGCCCGCGGGGTAGATCCCGCGAGCGATGCACAACGAGAACCGCGACCTCGTCACAACCGTAACAGTGTCGGGGCTTTCCGCCTAGGAACGGCGGAAATTTCTTTCGGCGGGCCGCTCACCTGGGGGTTAGCCCGATGTAACTACTTCGAAGATGGTCAAAAGGTCCGATTCGGACGGGCTTGCGGGCTGCCGATACCTCCTCGGTGAACGTCGACTCTCCCACGAGCCGCCTCCGCACAGTCCTCGCCGGCGCGCCGACGTGGCTACCGCGGGGGCGAACCCTGCCCCAGGCCTCCTGGCAGGTCCGCCACCGGGCGGTCATCGTGCTCCTCGTCGCCCACGCCGTCATCATCGGCGCCTACACGCTGATCCGGGGCCTGCCCCTCGGTGACATCGTCCTCGACACCTCCGTTCCGGCGCTCGGCGCCTTCGCGGCTTCCCGGGAAGCGCTCCCGCGCCAGGTGCGCAGCGGGACGGCCGCGGTCAGCGCGATGCTCACCTCGGCCGTCGTGGTCCACCTGATGAACGGCTCGATCGAGGGTCACTTCCACTTCTTCGCGATGATCCCGGTGATCGCGCTCTACGAGGACTGGGTCCCGTTCGGTCTCGCCGTCGGGGTCGTGCTGATCCACCACGGCGTCATGGGAACGATCGACCCCGAGTCCGTCTACGACCATGCCGACGCCTGGCAGCACCCGTGGCGGTGGGCAACGGTCCACGCCGTGTTCTTCGCCTTCGCATGCGTGGGCGCAGTCGTCAACTGGCGACTGCACGAGAAGGCCCGCGACGCCGAGCAGACCCTCGCCCAGCAGATGCGCCACCAGGCCCATCACGACGCCCTGACCGGCCTGCCCAACCGCACCGAGCTGCTCGCCCACGCGGCGGGACTCCTCGAGACCGCGGAAGCACGCAACGGCTCGGTCGCCGTACTGCTCATCGACCTGGACCGGTTCAAGGAGATCAACGACGTTCTCGGCCATGCCTCGGGTGACGAGCTGCTCGCGCGGCTTGGCCCCGTGATGGCCACGGCCGTCCGGGAGGGCGACATCCTCGCTCGCCTCGGCGGCGACGAGTTCGCAGCCGTGCTCGGTCACGCCGATGAGCCGGCCGCCATCGCCGTGGCACGGCGGCTCAACGAACTGCTCACGGAGACGGTCGACATCGACGGCGTGGCCCTGCAGGTGGACGGCAGCATCGGCATCGCGGTCTCCCGACCCGGTGCCGGCGACGACATCGACTCCCTGCTGCGCCGTGCCGACATCGCGATGTATACCGCCAAGCGGGCGCGTAGCGGCTTCACGATCTACCAAGCGGATCAGGACACCTCGACGCGTGAACGGCTCAGCCTGCTGGGCGAGCTGCGGCATGCGATCAGCTCCGGCGAGATCGTCCTGCACTACCAGCCGAAGCTCGCCCTCCCTGCCGTCAAGCTCATCGGCGTGGAGGCGCTGGCGCGCTGGCAGCACCCCACCCGCGGACTGCTCCCGCCGGCAGAGTTCATCCCCGCCGCCGAGAGCACCGGCCTCATCGTCCCGCTGACCCTGCGCGTTCTCGACATGGCCATCGGCCAGCTGAGCACGTGGCGAGCTGAGGGCCACGACTTCACCGTGGCCGTCAACCTCTCGCCCAGATGCCTGGCCGAGCCGGACCTCACCGAGCAGGTCATCGCCCTTCTCGCGAGGCACGGCGTCCCGGCGAGCGGCCTGGAGCTGGAGATCACCGAGAACACGCTGGCCCACGACCCCGAGCGGGCCTTGGCCACCCTCACGTCATTGCACGCCGCGGGCATCAACATCTCGATCGACGACTTCGGCACCGGCTACTCGTCGATGAGCTATCTCAAGCGCCTCCCGGTCAGCGAGCTGAAGGTCGACCGCAGCTTCGTCGCCGGCATGCTGGTGGATGCGGACGACGCAATGCTCGTCCGCTCGCTGGTGGAGCTCGGTCACAACCTGGGACTGACGGTCGTCGCCGAAGGGGTCGAGGACCAGGCAACTTTGGAAGCCCTCAGCCTGGTCGGTTGCGACATCGCCCAGGGCTACCACCTCGGGCGGCCCATGAGCTCCAGAGCGCTCGACGAGTGGCTGGACCACGGCACCGTCTCTTCCGTACCGAGGCAGCGCCTGCACGCCATCGCGATGATCCCGGCGTCATGAGCGTCGCCGCCTCGGGACCGTTCGACGGTCACGGCCTGCATACCCTGACCATCGCCGGGCCGATGGCCGCCATCGCGCTCGTCGCCGTGGCGGCGGACCTCCGCGCCTGGTCACGTCGCCGCGGCATCGGCATCGACTCGTGGTTGATGGGTGCGGCGGCCGCGATGTCCGTCGGCGCAGCAACAGTCCACGTCGTCGTATGTCCCGAGCACCTGCGTGAGGCGGCGCTCTACGGCGCCTTCTTCGTCACGGCTGCCGTCCTGCAGCTCGGCTGGGCGGTCCTCGCGGTCCGCCATCGGGCGGCGTGGGTCGCCGCGACCGGCGTGGCCGGCAACGTCGCAGCCATCGCCCTGTGGGCTGTCACGAGAACCGTCGGGCTGCCGGTCGGCCCTGAGCCGGGGGTGGCTGAGCGCGTCGGCGTTCTCGATGTGATCGCCACGGCATACGAACTGGGCGTCGTGGTCGCGTGCTCCTGGGCGCTGCTGCGACTCCGCCGCGCCTCAGAGGAAGCCGCGGCCGAGACTGGCATCAGGTCGGGGCAAGGGAGCCTCGTCGGTAGGTGGGACGGCGGCGCCGACGAAGGCAACGAGATCTTCGCCGTGAACGACACGCGCTCGCACGCCGGCGCCGGCCGCGCGGCGGTTGAGCTCCTCGTCCGGCAGCCCTGAACCACACGCGCCGAGCACGACACAGTTGCCGGACCGCCGCCCGCGCAGGGTCGCGGGCTCGGCGAGCACGGCAACATCCGCGAAGCAGGCGCGCATCGCCGCGACCACTGGCCGGACGACATCGAACGGCGCGACGTCGGAGACGTTGAGCACGGCGATGCCATCGGCCGACCGCAGGACCCGACGCAGCTCGAGGATGGCAGGGAACGTGAGCGCGGTGAGCACCGCGCGCGGCCCGTCGTAGAGGTCCCATACGGCGACATCGAAGGTCTCCTCCGGCAGTGAGCCGAGGACGTCGTGGACATCTCGCTGCAGGACGTCGCAGTCCGCGACCGGGTCGAGCGAGGCGACGGCGTCGAGCACCGCCGGGCACGACTCGATGACCACGTGCCGGGAACCTGGCCGGGTCGCCGACAGCCAGCGCGGCAGAGTCAATGCCCCACCGCCGAGATGCAGCGCGCTCACAGCCTCGGGTGGGGGCCGGGTCGCGTCGAGTGCCAACGCCATGTGTTGCACGTATTCGAACTCGAGATGAGTGGGGTCGGCCACGTCGACGTAGGACTGCTCGACACCGTCGACCAGGAGCACCCGGCCGGTCTCGCGGTTGAGGTCGCGGAGCAGCTCCACGCGAGGAGTCCTCATGCCACGGCGATCTCGGGCGGGGCCGCGCCGGGCTCGACGAGCCCGGCGAACGCGGGAAGGATGCCCGGCCGCAGCCTCGCGCGTTGCACGCTCGGTAGCCTCCCACCATGACGGTGCAGGCCACCGACGACGTCTTCCTCGCCCACAGTAGGGCGGTGTTCGGCTTGGCCTACCGCATGCTCGGGACGGTGGCCGACGCCGAGGACGTGGTCTCGGAGACCTATCTCCGGTGGCAACGAGCAGATGCGGCGGGCGAGTCGGTGGCGGATCCTCGTGCCTACCTGTTCACCGTCGCGAGCCGGCTCTCGATCGACGTGCTCCGCTCGGCCCGTCGGCAGCGAGTCGACTACGTCGGCACCTGGCTGCCCGAACCACTCGTGACCGACTGGGATGACCCCGCCGACATCGTGGGAACCCGGGACACGTTGTCCCTCGGGCTGCTCATGTTGCTCGAGCAGCTCACGCCGGTTGAACGCGCCGTCTTCGTGCTCCGCGAAGGCTTCGACTACCCGCATGACGACATCGCGCAGCTGCTCGAGACCTCAGCGGCCAACGTCCGTCAGCACTATCGCCGCGCAAGGCAACGCCTCAGCGCGGCGGACGAGCCCCGCTTCGTCGCCGACCGCCAGCTGCAGGACACGCTGCTGCGGCGTTTCGTCACGGCATCGCTCAGCGGTGACGTCCAGCCGCTGGCGGACCTTCTCGCCGCCGACGCGGTGCTCTACGCCGACGGCGGCGGCAAGGCACAGGCCATCCGGCGTCCCGCGCACGGCAGCCTGCGCATCGCTCGGTTCTTCCGGGGACTCGTGCGTCAAGCACCCCCGGACATCCGCGTCGACCTGGTCCGGGCCAACACGGACCCGGCGCTCCTGGTCCGCACGACCGACGAGGTCATCGGCGTCTACGCACTGGATGTGGACGCTGTGACAGGCCTCATCCGCGCCGTGCACGCTATCCGCAACCCCGAGAAGCTTTCCCGTCTCAGCGCATGACCCTTCTCGTCGTCGCCGCGTTGACGGAGGAGGTCGCGCACATGCCCGCCGGCGTCGACGTCCTCGTCACCGGTGTCGGCAAGGCGCGGGCAACCGCGGCCTTGGCCCGACGGCTGGCTGACGGGCCGGTGCCCGCGCTCGTCGTCAACGTCGGCACCGCCGGTGCACTCGACGACGTCGTACGCGGCGTCGTCGAGATCGGCTATGTCACCCAGCACGACTTTCCCTACGACGCCATCGAGCAGCTGCTCGGCAGGGACACGTTTCGTGGCTACGCGCTGAGTTCGGACGCACCGCCGGCACCGGCGGTGGCCCCGTCCGCCGGCGCGACAGCGCTGGCGACCGGCGACATGTTCGTCGCCGACGCGACCGTGGCGAGGCGCATCGCCGCAGCGGGAATCCACCTCGTGGACATGGAAGCCTTCGGATACGCATCTGCCTGCGCGGAGTTCGAGGTGACCTTCCGGTGCGTGAAGGCCGTCTCCGACTCAGCCGACGAGTCCGCGGGCATGTCGTGGCTCGACGGCATCGACGACTGTGCGCGTGCGTTAGGAGCCTGGGTGGCCGAGCTGGCCGAGGTCCGTTGTCACACTTCGCCGGGCTGAGCCGTCTTCCTTGGTGACGATGTTCACGACCACCGAGGAGCCCGCGATGAAGCCGGCCCGACGACTCGCCCGGACCTACGCCCGGATGCGCTACGGCAAGGTGCCCGAGCCACTCGACCACTGGTATCCGCACGGTGGCGTGTTCTGGGCCTGGTCCACGTTGGAGACGATGGTCGAGGCAACCTGGCGGCACCTGCCGGTCAACATCCGGGAGCTCGCGGTTCTCAAGGCGGCGTCCGTCATCGACTGCCCGTGGTGCCTCGACTTCGGCAGCCATCTCGTCACCCGGGCCGGCGTGGCCGAGGGCAAGATCCGCGACCTGCACGACTGGCGCACATCCTCGGCGTACGACGACGACGAGCGGATGGCGATCGACTATGCCGAGCAGCTGAGCGCGAGCCCCGCCGTCGTCGACGACGCACTCGTCACCCGGCTGCGGGACCGCTGGGGCGAGAAGGGCTTCGTCGAGCTCACGGCCTCGATCGCCCTGGAACACCAGCGTTCGCGCTTCAACAAGGCGGTCGGCGCGCTGCCGCAGGGCTGGAGCCGCGTGTGCGCCCTGCCCACGCGACCTGCGGAGCCCACGCAGCCGACCGGGGCGTCCCGCGCCGGGTGATCCACGTCACAACGCGCTCGTGCAGGTTGGGCCCGGCCTGAACGAGAAACATGTTGAACATGGCGCCTGGCCAGTTCGGTGCGGCCGCGCTCTCCCGAATAGCCCGCGCCGCCACCCGTCGTCCCCGCTGGGTCCTTGCCGGCTGGGTGATCGCGGCTGCTGCCCTCAACGTCGTGGTGCCGCAGCTGGAGACCGTGGTCGCCCGGGACGCGAC
>JAVEEE010000379.1 GCA_030840615.1 Frankiaceae bacterium
CAGGTAGTCGTCGTAGAACCGCGTGCGGATGATGACGTGCACGACAAGCGCGGCGACCACAGCTCGTCGCGCGTCGGAGCGCTCGGCCTCCTCGGCGTAGGCCTGCGGCATCGCGGCGACGAACGCAGCGGCGTAGGGGTCATCGAACAACCGGCCCGGCCGGCGGCTCTCGCCGGCGCGGATGCGCGCAACTCCCAGCGCCGTCTTGGAGACGCCGGTGAGCGACATGTCGGACTAGCTTAAGGACGCGACCGGTGCGTCTACGAAGGCGCCGGGAAGGAACGCCCGGTCGAAGTCGCTGCCGAGCTCGGGCCACTCCGCGCCGAACGTCGGCGACGGCGGTCCGACGGGCGACGCAGTGTCGGTGCCGCGACCCCGGCCGTGGCCGGGAAACCGCGAGGACAGGTAGTGCCCCACGACGAGCCCGATGCCGAGGATCAGCACGTAGAACACACCCACGTTGACCCAGAACGACATGCGAACCTCCTCCGAGTGACCTGGTCCCCTTGAGGCATCGGTCGAAACCCGGGTGGTCCTGAAGTACTAGTTCTCCGCCGCGGGCCGCTCAGCCCTTCAGCAGCGGACCGACCTCGGTGCCGAAGGCGGTGACCTGGTCTGCGAGCTCCGCGGCGGACCGGCTCGGGAAGCGCACCTGGAGATGGTTGACCCCCACCACCGCCCACTGGCGGAGCGCGGCGGCCAGCTGCTCGGGCGACCCGCTGGTGCAGGCCCGGTTGACGTCCCAGGCGGGCTCGCCGACGTAGAGCCACTCGCTGATCGCGCCGATGTCGCCGGTGTCCCCATTTCCGGTGACGCGGCCGCGCTCGGAACGATAGAGATCCACCAGTGGCGGCATCTGGTCGAGCGGGGTCCCCTGCGGGAGCCAGCCGTCGGCGAGCCGCGCGGCGCGGCGTACCGCGGCGGGTGCAGAACCACCGACCCAGATCGGCGGTCGGGGCGTCTGCACCGGTCGGGGTTCGAGCTGCATGCCGTCGACCGCCCCGTCGCGCAGCACCGTGTCGAGGACGCGCAGCCCCTCGTCGAGCGCCTTGCCCCTGGACGCGAAGTCGATGCCGAGCGCGGTGAACTCCTGCTCCACGTGGCCGGCGCCCACGCCGATGATCACCCGCCCGGCGGACAGCAGGTCGAGAGTCGCGAACGACTTGGCGCCGACCAGCGGATGGCGATAGGTCAGGTTGAAGACGCTGGACAGCAACCGGGTCTGCGCCGTCTGCGCTGCGAGCCAGCCGAGCGTCGCGATGGTGTCCCACCACACCGAGCTCATCCGGTCCGCCAGCTCGTCGGGGATCACCACGTGGTCACACACCGCGACGTAGAAGAAGCCCGCCCGGTCCGCCGCTTGGGCCACGGCCGCGACCTCGGCCGGGCCGGCCCCGAGCTCCCAGTCCTCGACGAAGTACTTGCTCTGCGCCTGCACCGGCAGCTGGATGCCGAAGACGAGTTCACCGGGCGGCACGATCGGGGCCATGCGCCCAGTCTAAAAAGACCCGTTCTGTGTAATCTGACGGGGTGTCAGATACCGCTTTCGAGCAGGACCGCCGCACTCCGGCGATCGAAGGCTGGTTCACCACCGACGCGGAGCCGTCGCTGCTGGGCAACCGCTGCACGACGTGCGGCACGGTGTTCTTCCCGAAGGCCTCCTTCTTCTGTCGCAACCCGGCTTGCAACGGTGCGGAGTTCGAGGAGACCCGGCTGTCCCGGCGCGGGCGGATCTGGTCGTTCACCGACGCGCAGTACCAGCCGCCACCGCCCTACATCCCGCGGGCAGCCGAGTTCGCGCCGTTCGCACTTGCCGCGGTCGAGCTCTCGGACGAGCAGATGGTCGTGCTCGGCCAGATCGCGGAGGGCTACGGCGTGAGTGACCTGCACGTCGGCCAGGAGGTCGAGCTCGTGATCGAGGACCTCTACTCCGACGACGACCACGACTACGTCGTCTACAAGTGGAAGCCGGTCGCCGACGGGAGCACGGCATGAGTGACGTCGTCGTCGCAGGTGTCGGCATGCACCCGTGGGGCAAGTGGGGCCGCAACTTCGTCGAGTACGGCATCGTGGCCGCCCGGGCAGCACTAGCCGACGCCGGCGTCGACTACCGCGACGTCCAGTTCGTGTCCGGCGCCGACACGGTCCGCAACGGCTACCCGGGTTACGTCGCCGGCGCGACGTTTGCCCAAGCGCTCGGTTGGACCGGGGCCAGGGTCGCGTCGTCCTACGCTGCTTGCGCGTCGGGCGCGACCGCACTCGAGGTGGCCCGTGCCGAGATCCTCGCCGGCCGGTGCGACGTCGCGTTGGTCGTCGGCGCCGACACGACGCCGAAGGGGTTCCTTGCCCCCACCGCGGGGGAGCGGCCGGACGACCCGGACTGGCTGCGCTTCCGGCTGCTCGGCGCGACGAACCCGACGTACTTCGCGTTGTATGCGCGGCGCCGGATGGCGCTTTACGGCGCGACGGAACGCGACTTCGCGGAGGTGCGCGCGAAGAACGCGCGACACGGGCTCGAGAACCCGAATGCCAGGTATCGCAAGGATTTCTCGGTAGACGACATCCTGGCGTCGCCGATGGTCGCCGACCCGTTGCGCCTGGTCGAGATCTGCGCGACGAGCGATGGTGGCGCCGCGGTCGTGCTCACCTCGGCCGACTACGCGGTGAAGCAAGGCGTCGCCCGACCGGTCAAGGTGCGCGCCGTGTCGACGGTGACGCCGGCGTTTCCGCAGACGGTCATCGAGATGCCGCACTTCGCCACCGACTCCGGCGCGGCGGCGGGGTGGCGGGCAGGTGGAGGCGAGGTCACGGCGTTCAAGGACTCGATCACGCTCGCGGCCTACGAGGAGGCCGGCCTCGGCCCCGAGGACCTGTCACTTGCCGAGGTCTACGACCTGTCGAGCGCACTCGAGCTCGACTGGTACGAACACATCGGCCTGTGCAAGGCGGGTGAGGCTGAGCGGATGCTGCACGACGGCGACACCACGATCGGCGGTCGCATCCCGGTCAACCCGAGTGGCGGTCTCGCCTGTTTCGGCGAGGCGGTGCCGGCGCAGGCGCTCGCTCAGGTGTGTGAGGTCACGTGGCAGCTGCGCGGTCAGGCCGGTGCGCGGCAGGTCGACGGCGCGACCGTCGGCATCACGGCCAACCAGGGCCTGTTCGGCCACGGCTCGTCCGTGATCCTGTCGCGCTAGACACGCATGTCCGGCCGTCTGCACGAGCCTTTGCGGCTGGGCGGTGCGACGATCCGCAACCGGCTCTACCGCGCGCCTGTCCTCGAAGGTGCCGGCGACCGGGACGATGCTGCCGAGTCCTACGCCCGGGCGTTCGTGGACAACGCGAAGCATGGCGTTGGACTGATCATCCAGGGGTCGTCGTGCATCTGGCCCGAGGGTCGAACGTCGCCGGGCATGACATGCGTCGACACCCGCGACAAGATGCTGCGGCTCGCCCCGATGGTCGACGCCGTGCACGGAGCCGGCGCGGCCATCTTTCTCCAGCTCGGCCACGGTGGCATCTATGCGATGGAGGCGTGGCACGAGCCCTACGCGAGCGCCCGGCGCGCTCCGGTGCTCGCTGCCTCGCCGCTGCCGGCGTTGCTGCGGCCGGCGTTCCGCGGAGTGCCGGTCCACGTCATGTCCACATCGGACGTGCGGGGCATGGCGGAACGCTACGGCGAGGTGGCTTCGTGGGCACGTGAAGCGGGTTACGACGGCATCCAGCTCGGCTCGGCCAACGCCAAGCTGCTCGACCAGTTCCTGTCGCCGTTCTACAACAGGCGCACCGACGAGTTCGGTGGTTCGCTCGAACGACGCGCAAGCGTCCTGCGCCTGATCCGCGAGTCGGTGGCGCGACGCGCCGGCGACGACTACCCGTGCACGGTCAAGGTGCCCGTCGAGGTGGCGCCGTTCGGCATGGCGCGCACCGGCGAGCGGGAGATGCTCGAGCTGGCCCGGCTGGTGGAGGAGTGGGGCTTCGACGCGGTGACGCCGGTGACGGTCTCGGTGTTTCCCGACACGACACTGTCCCGCGGCGACGTCCCGGACAGCTTCCGGACCAACACCGCGATGGCCCGGAGGCTTCGCGCGGCGGCGCCGAGCCTTTCGCGCCGCACGATGCTCAAGGCGGGACTCTGGTGGGGAGGCCGGCGCGCACCGTTCGAGCCGGTGTGGAACCGACCGCTGTTCGCCGCGGTTTCTCGACAGGCGCACA